>NZ_BAAAFZ010000019.1:94174-123073 GCF_039523795.1 Craurococcus roseus
CCGCCCCCGCCGCCGCCCGGTGACGAACCGCTGGACCTCACGCGGGAGATGCTGGTGGGCGGGCCGTCGGCGCCCGCCGGGCCCCAGCCGCCGCCCGCCCAGCCCAAGCCCCCGCCGCACGCGCCCGTCGCCCAGACCGCGCAACCCTCCCCCCCGGAAGAGGAGCGGCCGTCCCCGGGCGCCGACGCGCTGCTGGCGCCCGCCGTGGCCGCCGCGGCGTCCGCGTCCTTGGGCCACCTGCTGCGCACGGTCGCGGCCGAGCGCGGCAGCGCCGTGCTGCGCAGCAGCGGGCCCACCATCGAGGACGTGGTCCGCGAGGAGCTGCGGCCGTTGTTGAAGGAGTGGCTGGACCAGCACCTGCCGGCCGTGGTGGAGCGCTTGGTGCGGGCGGAGATCGAGCGCGTGGTGGGCCGCGCCCTGTCCTGAGCGGCCGGCGCCCCGCGCCCCCTTGACCCGGCGGGCCCCGGCGGGGGACGGATAGCCCCATGCTGGACAAGACGTTCGACCCCGCCTCCTTCGAGCGGCGGATCTACGAGGGCTGGGAGCGCTCCGGCGCCTTCTCGGCCGGGGCCGCGCCCGGCGAGCCCTTCACCATCATGATCCCGCCGCCGAACGTCACCGGCAGCCTCCACATCGGGCACGCCCTGGACAACACGCTCCAAGACGTCCTGATCCGCTGGCGCCGCATGCAAGGGCGGGACGCGCTCTGGCAACCGGGCACGGACCACGCCGGCATCGCCACCCAGATGGTGGTGGAGCGCCTCCTCGCCGCCGAGGGGCGGGACCGCCGCGCCATGGGCCGCGAAGCCTTCCTGGAGCGCGTCTGGGCGTGGAAGGCGGAATCGGGCGGCACCATCACCCGCCAGCTCCGCCGCCTCGGCGCCTCACTCGACTGGAAGCGCGAGCGCTTCACCATGGACGAGGGCCTGTCGACGGCGGTGCGCGAGACCTTCGTGTCCCTGTACCGGGACGGGCTGATCTACCGCGACAAGCGCCTGGTGAACTGGGACCCCAAGCTGCAAACCGCCATCTCCGACTTGGAGGTGGAGAGCCGCGAGGTGCGCGGCCACCTGTGGCACCTCCGCTACCCGGTGGAGGGGGAGCCGGGCCGCTTCCTCGCCGTCGCCACCACCCGCCCCGAAACGATGCTCGGCGACACGGCGGTCGCGGTGCATCCCGAGGACGCCCGCTTCGCCGACCTCGTCGGCAAGCGCGTGGTGCTGCCGCTGGTCGGCCGCTCCATCCCCGTGGTGGCGGACGAGTACTCCGACCCGGAAAAGGGCAGCGGCGCGGTCAAGATCACCCCCGCCCACGACTTCAACGACTTCGAGGTGGGCAAGCGCCACGGCCTGCCCATGCCCTCCGTGCTCGACGCCGAGGCGCGGGTCGGCCTCGCCGAGATCGAAGGCGAGCTGCGCGCCCTGGACGGCGTCGCCGACCCGGCCTTCGTGCGCGGCCTCGCCGGCCGGAGCCGCGAGGAGGCGCGCAAGGCCATCGTCGCGCGACTGGAAGAGCTCGGCCTGGTCGAGAAGACGGAGCCGCACACCCACCAGGTGCCCCACGGCGACCGCGGCGGCGTGCCGCTGGAGCCGCGCCTGACGGTGCAGTGGTACGCGGACGCCGCGACCCTGGCGAAGCCGGCGATCGAAGCGGTGGAGAAGGGCGACACGGCCTTCGTGCCGAAGCAGTGGGAGAACACCTTCTTCGCCTGGATGCGCGACATCCAGCCCTGGTGCATCTCCCGCCAACTGTGGTGGGGCCACCGCATCCCGGCTTGGTACGGCCCGGACGGCGAGGTGTTCGTCGCCCACGACGAGGCGGAGGCGGGCAGGGCGGCCGAGGCCCACTACGGCCGCGCCGGGGTGGCGCTCGCCCGGGACGAGGACGTGCTGGACACCTGGTTCTCCAGCGCCCTGTGGCCGTTCTCCACGCTCGGCTGGCCGGAGCGCACGCCGGTGCTCGCGCGCCACTACCCGGGCGACGTGCTCGTCACCGGCTTCGACATCATCTTCTTCTGGGTGGCCCGGATGATGATGATGGGTCTGCGCCTGATGGGCGAGGTGCCCTTCCGCACCGTCTGCATCCACGGCCTGGTGCGCGACGAGCGCGGCCAGAAGATGTCGAAGTCGAAGGGCAACGTCATGGACCCGCTCGACCTGATCGAGCGGTTCGGCGCCGACGCGCTGCGCTTCGCCGTCTGCGCCCTGACCGGGCCGGGGCGCGACATCAAGCTCGGCCCGAAGCGCGTGGAGGACCAGCGCAACTTCGTCACCAAGCTTTGGAACGCCGCCCGCTTCTGCGAGATGAACGGCATCGCGCCGCGCCGGGATTTCGACCCCGCCGCCGCCCGCCTGCCGCTCTCCCGCTGGATACTGGACGCCTCGAACCGCGCGGCGGCGGAGGCGACCGCGGCGCTGGAGGCGTTCCGCTTCGACGAGTACGCCTCCGCATGCCTCCGCTTCACCCGCGGCGACTTTTGCGACTGGTTCCTGGAGCTCGCCAAGCCGGTGCTCGCCGGCCCGGACGGCGCCGACAAGGAGGAGGTGAGGGGGGCGGCGCAGCACGTGCTCGGCGTGGTGCTGCGCTTGCTGCACCCGGCGGTGCCCTTCGTCACGGAGGAGCTTTGGGACCGCTTCGGCTACGGGCCGGAGTTCAGCCTGATCCGCGCGCCCTGGCCGGAGGCGGTGCAAGTAGAGGACGCGCCCAAGGCGCGCGATGAAGTTAGCTGGATCGTTGAGCTGATTTCCGAGATTAGGGCGGCAAGATCCGAACTTAACGTTCCGGCTTCTGCCGAACTTCCGTTGCTGCTTCCAGACACCGCCAGCGAAGCTGCCAGACGCGTCTCGCCTTGGGAGACTGAAGTGTCCCGGTTGGGGCGCGTCGTGACCGGGGTGTATTTTCGAGCGAACGAACCGCCGCTTCGAGCTTGGATTCCAGTGGGCGTAAGGGGATCTAACCTCTTTCTGGACGTTGGTGGCCGGATCGATCTCTCTGTTGAAAGCGCTCGGCTCACCAAAGAGCGCGGCCGCGCGGCCATGGAAGCGAACAAGATCGCCGCCAAGCTCAGCAACCCCGACTTCGTGGCCCGCGCGCCAGAGGAGGTGGTGGAGGAAAACCGCGAGCGCCTGGACGCGGCGCGGGCGGAGGTGGCGCGGCTGGACGCGGCGCTGGCGCGGGTGGCGGGGTAGGGTGGGCGGAGGCCGCCTACCGCTCGAAAAGCTCTTCCACCGTGATGGCGATGCCGGGCGGTTCCATCTCGATCCGCCCCGATGCGACCATCCGCGTCTCGATCCCGCCGTCCTCGCGGCGGGCGTGGTGGACGACCATCCGCCTCTCCGTGAGCACGACGAGGTAGTGCCTGATCGACGGCACGCGGAAGTAGCCGGTGAGCTTGTAGCCGGTGTCCACCGACCGCGTGCCGGGCGACGTCACCTCGACCACAACCACCGGATTCGGCGCCGCCACCGCGTTCCCGTCCGGCCGCTCGCCGCAGTTCACGATGGCGTCCGGTTCGAAGTCGGTGTTGTCGTCCACTTCGACCGTGATGCCGTCGGGCAAGGCTTGGCAGCCGACGCCCGCTGCCCTGATAGCTTGGCGCAGGGCGAGCCAGGCCGCGGCCTTGATCTCGGCGTGGGCGATCCGCTCGGGCGCCATGGCGAAGACCTCGCCATCGAGCAGTTCTGAGCGGCCTCGCGACTGGGCCTCCGCCCAGCGACGGTACTCCTCGCGGGTGAGCTTGCCGGGGGGCGGCGTCGGGAGCGGTTCGGCCATGGCCGGTACAGTATGGCTGTGCCGCGGACGTTCCGCCACTGACCCGCCCGGGCCCGTCCTCCCTTGCCCCGCCGCCCGCCGCGGGGGACAAACCGGGAAAGCCGATCCGACCGAGGGACGCCGCCGCCATGACCGATTGGGACAAGTCCAAGCTCCCGAGCCGCCACGTGACCGAGGGCCCGGAGCGCGCGCCGCACCGCTCCTACTACTACGCCATGGGGCTGACGGAGGAGGAGATCGCCCGGCCCTTCGTCGGCGTCGCCACCTGCTGGAACGAGGCGGCGCCCTGCAACATCGCGCTTTCCCGCCAGGCGCAGAGCGTCAAGCAAGGGGTGAAGGCCAGCGGCGGCACGCCGCGCGAGTTCACCACCATCACCGTCACCGACGGCATCGCCATGGGCCACCAGGGCATGAAGTCCTCGCTCGCCTCGCGCGACGCCATCGCCGACACGGTGGAGCTCACGGTGCGCGGCCACTGCTACGACGCGCTGGTGGGCCTCGCCGGCTGCGACAAGTCGCTGCCCGGCATGATGATGGCGATGCTCCGCCTCAACGTCCCCAGCGTCTTCATGTACGGCGGCTCCATCCTGCCGGGCAAGTTCAAGGGCCGCGACGTGACGGTGGTGGACGTGTTCGAAGCGGTCGGCCAGCACGCCGCCGGCAACATGTCCGACGAGGACCTGCACGCGCTCGAATGCGTGGCCTGCCCGAGCGCCGGCGCCTGCGGCGGCCAGTTCACCGCCAACACCATGGCGACCGTGTCCGAAGCGATCGGCCTCGCGCTGCCCGGCTCCGCCGGCGCCCCAGCCCCCTACGAGGACCGCGACCGCTGGGCGGTCGAATCAGGCCGCGCCGTGATGGACCTGATCCGCCGCAACCTCCGCCCGCGCGACATCGTCACCCGCCGCGCGCTGGAGAACGCCGCCGTCGTGGTCGGCGCCACCGGCGGCTCCACCAACGCCGGCCTGCACCTGCCCGCCATGGCGCACGAGGCCGGCATCCGCTTCACCATGGACGACGTGGTGGCGATCATGCGCCGCACGCCCTACATCGCCGACCTCAAGCCGGGCGGGAAATACGTCGCCTACGACGTGTACAAGGTCGGCGGCATCCCGGTGATCATCAAGGCGCTGCTCGACGCCGGCCTGCTGCACGGCGACTGCATCACGGTGACGGGCAAGACGCTCGCCGAGAACCACGCCGAGGTCGTGTTCCCGACCGACCAGGACGTGGTCTTCCCCGTCTCCAAGGCCCTGAGCAAGACCGGCGGCGTGGTCGGCCTCAAGGGCAACCTCGCGCCCGAGGGCGGCATCGTGAAGATCGCCGGCATGAAGAAGCTCCGCTTCGAGGGCACCGCGCTGTGCTTCGACTGCGAGGAGGACGCCTTCCGCGCGGTGGAGGAGCGCGCCTACAAGGCCGGCGACATCATCGTCATCCGCTACGAGGGGCCGAAGGGCGGCCCCGGCATGCGCGAGATGCTCTCCACCACCGCCGCCATCTACGGCCAGGGCATGGGCGAGCAGGTCGCCTTGATCACCGATGGCCGCTTCTCCGGCGCGACCCGGGGCTTCTGCATCGGCCACGTCGGGCCGGAAGCGGCGGTGGGCGGCCCCATCGCCCTGCTCCGCAACGGCGACCGCGTCGTGATCGACGCCGAGCGCGGCACCATCGACATGGAGGTGGACGAGGCCGAGCTGTCCCGCCGCCGCGCCGAATGGAAGCCGCGGGCCACGGACTACAACAGCGGCGCACTGTGGAAGTACGCCCAGCTCGTCGGCCCCGCCCATCTGGGCGCGGTGACCCATCCGGGCGGCGCCGAGGAAACCCATTGCTACGCCGACCAGTGACCCGCCCTGACCATGGCGGCGGCCGCCCGCAAAAGGTTTGAGTTCGCACCGAATCCGTCTATAAACCTTCGGTTGGGTACGGATCGGGGGTCATGGCGCTTCGAACGGTCGTCGCTTCGCTAGCTTTGGCCGCCTCGACGGCGGCTTGCACCGTCCAGCCGGCCGTGCCCTTGGCCGCTCATGTGCCCGCGCCGGCGGTGGTCGTCGCGCCACCGCCGCCGCTCGTCGTCGGGCCGGTGCTCCACCGCCCGCACCCCGGCCGGGGTTGGGGGCACGGCCGCCGCCACCACCACCACTGATCGTTGCGTGCTCTCCGCATCCCGGTCGCACGGAAGCGGCCGCCAAACCCGTTCAGGCCAACGCGGGGCATCCCGCGCGATCCGTAAAACGGCCGCCAGCCTCCCAGGATGCCGTGCCCTGCGGCCCTACCGTGTGCGCGACATTTCGCGGTAGAGACTAAGCCCCACCGTGGCATAGAATCCTCCTAAGTAAAGAAGAGACAGCTTCAAAACCGGTCATCTACTCAAGCGCGAATGGAACGCGCCAGACGATTTCAGTGCCAAATACCAATCGCGTCGCAAGCGAAAAACCCGCAGCAAGCGCCACGTGGATTTTTCGCTATGCAAGCTGCTGGCGCAGCAAACGCCCGGGAAGAACTCGATGTAACCATCACTGGTCTCACTCGGCATCGCGGAGCGTCTATGGCCGTGTGACGCCGTGTGGCACGTTCACCGCGACCGGGGCGCCTTTCCTACGAGCGGCGTCGCCCGGGCCACGCCGCGTTGGGGAGCAGGTGAAATGCCCGAGCCCGCCTTCACCCAAAGCATCCTGGCGGGCGCGCCAACCGGGAACTGGACGTCCCTCCAGTTCGGCCCGGACGGCCGCCTTTACGCGTCCCAGGTGGACGGCAGCCTCTACGCCTTCACGGTCGAGGCCGCCCCGGACGGCGGATACCGGGTGGCGTCCACCGAAGCGATAAACGTCGTCCGCGCCATCACCAACTTCAACGACGACGGCGCACTGGCGGCGCCTGAGGTGCAGGACGCCGGGCGCCTCGTCACCGGCATCCTCGTGGTCGCGGGCGGAGGCGTTGCGACCGCCACCGCCTCCATGGTCTCAACGGCCGCCGCGGCGTCCGGAGAGGCCGCGCCAGTGGTCGTCGAGCCGCGGGTCGCCGCCGCGGTCCCGCAAGGCAGCCCCGCCGGCACAGTCGCCGCCGACGTGGACGCCTCCGATCCGGCCGGCACGCCCATCACCTACGCCTTCACGCCCGGACTGGAAGGAGGGGGCGCCTGGGCCATCAACCCCGCCACGGGCGTCGTCACGGTGGCCGACCCTTCGCGCCTGGACGCCTCCGACCCGGCCCGGCAGGTTTACCGCCTGGGCGTGGACGCCACGGACGCGCAGGGCGACACCGCCAGCACCTCGGTCCTCGTGGCCGTCGCCGAAGCCGCTCCGCCCGGCGCGGAGCCAGCGCCCGCTCCCGTGCCGACCGCCGCTGCCGCCGCTGCGCCTGACACGCCCGTGGTGCTCTACGTCAGCTCCAGCGATCCCCGCTTCGGCAGCCAGCAGGACGTCGGCCTCGACACCAACTCGGGCGTGGTGTCCCGCCTCCAGCGCGACGCGGACGGCGGCTGGACCCGGGTGGACCTCGTCCGCGGCCTGCCGAGCTCCGAGTCGGACCACGCCGTCAACGGCATGCAGCTCATCGACGGCGGGCGGACCTTGCTGCTCGGCGTCGCCGGCCACACCAACCAGGGCGCGCCCTCCTACCAGTTCGCCTACCACTCCGAGACGTCCTACTCCGCCGCCATCGTCGCCATAGACCTCGACGCCGTCGACGCGCTGCCGACGCGGACCGACGGGTTCGGCAACGCCTATAAGTACGACCTGCCCACCCTGCCCGCGGGGCCGGACGATCCGTACCCGGACGACCCCTTCGGCGGCCGCGACGGCCTCGGCCAAGCCATCCTGGAGCCGGGCAGCCCGGTGCGGATCTACTCGCCGGGTTACCGCAACGCCTACGACTTGGTGGTGGCCGAGTCCGGCCGGCTCTACACGGTGGACAACGGCGCCAACGCCGGGTGGGGTTTCTTGCCGGAGAACGAGGGCGGCGGGAGCGTCACCGGGCGGCCCTCCGACGGCGGCTTCCGCACCGACGACAACCTCCACCTCGTCACCGAAGGCTTCTACGGCGGCCACCCGAACCCGATCCGCGCCAACCCGGACGGCGCCGGCATCTACATCGACGGGTCGCTGTCCCCCTTCGAACCGCTCCCCGAAGGCTGGCCGCCGGTGCGGACGGGCGCGAACCCGGTCGAAGGCGACTTCCGCAACCCCAACCGCGACGAGAACGGCAACAACGAGGACGGCTCGCTCTTCGGCTGGGACTCCTCGACCAACGGCCTCGCCGAGTACCGCGCCACGACCTTCGACGGCGAGATGCGCGGCGACCTGCTCACCGTCTCCTTCGACCGGCACCTGTACCGGATAGAGCTGGACGGCGCCGGCACCGGCGTCACGGCGGTCACGCGCCTGATCGCCGACGGCTACGGCGTGCTCGGCGGCGGCATCCCGCTCGACGTCACGGCGCAGGGCGACGGCGAGCCCTTCGCCGGCACGATCTGGACCGCGAGCTACGGCGGCGAGATCGTGGCCTTCACGCCCGGCGGCGACGGCGCTCCCCCGGCCGACGGCGACGCGGACGACGACGGCCTGGACGACGCCGTGGACGCCTTCGCGGTGGACGCCGCGAACGGCAAAAACACGGACCTCGCGGCGGGCGGGACGCTCACCTACGCCTTTTCACAGAGCCAAACGCCGCCCGGCCCCTCCGGCAGCCTCTTCAACCTCGGCTTCACCGGCCTGATGGCGAACGGCGCAACGCCCTTCACCGGACAGTACGACGCCGCCAACATCACGGCCGGCGGCGCCACCTCGGGCTTCCAGATAGACGCCGTGCCGGACGGCGACGCCTTCGCCGGCAACGACCAGCAACACGGCTTCCAGTTCGGCGTGGACGTGCTGCCCGGCGTCGGAGCCTTCACGGTCGAGGTCCGGCTGGACAACCCCTTCGGCGGGTCGCCCTCGACGGCGCCGGTGAACTGGAAGTCGCAAGGCTTCTTCATCGGCAACGGCGACCAGGACAACTACCTGAAGGTGGTCGCCGCGGCGAACGGCGGCGCGGGCGGCATCGAGGTCGCGTCCGAATCCGGCGGCGCCTTCTCATCCACCATGTACCCGGCCGCCATCACCGGCGGCGCGATCGGCAACGCCGACACCGTGACCCTGCGCCTCGCCGTGGACCTAGGCGCCGGCACGGCCGCGCCGAGCTGGACCTACACCGCCGGCGGCGCCTCCTTCGACGGCACCGGCGCGGCGGTGCCGCTTTCCGGCGACACGCTGGCCGCGCTGCGAGGCACCTACGAACGGGCCGGTGAGCCGAGCGCGCTCGCGGTCGGGCTCATCGCCACGTCCTCGGAAAGCGGCGAGCCGTTCAGGGCCTTCTGGGACTCGCTCAGCATCAACGCGTCCGGCGGCGCCTCCGAGCCGCCACCGTCCGGCGGCGGGTCCACCACGATCGGCACCGGCCCGGACGCGCTGGTGCTCCGGATCACCCAGGACGCCTACCAAGGGGATGCGCAGTACACGGTGGCCGTGGATGGCGCGCAGATCGGCGGCACGCTGACCGCGGGCGCCCTGCGCGGCTCCGGCGAGGCCGACACCGTGACCGTCCGCGGCGATTGGGGGCCGGGCGACCACACGGTCTCGGTCGCGTTCCTCAACGACGCCTGGGGCGGCACCGCGGACACCGACCGCAACCTCTACGTGGAGGGCATCTCCTACAACGGCGCCGCGCTGCCCGGCGCCACCGCCGTGTTTGAGCGCGAAGGGTCGCAAAGCTTCGCCTTCACCGACACCGGCGGGGGATCGGCGCCGCCGGCGACGACGGTGGGGACCGGGCCCGACGTCTTCGACCTGCGGGTTTCGCAGGACGCCTACGCGGGCGACGCGCAATACACCGTCGCCGTGGACGGGGCGCAGATCGGCGGCACGCTGGCGGCGCAGGCGCTGCGCGCCGAGGGCGCGTCCGACGCCGTGGCGGTGCGCGGCGACTGGGACGACAGCGCCGACCACAGGCTCACCGTCACCTTCCTGAACGACGCCTGGGGCGGCACGCCGGACACCGACCGCAACCTGTACGTGGAAAGCGCGTCGTACAACGGCACGGCGCTCGGCGGCACGCCCGTCGCGCTGTACTCGGAAGGCGGCGCGGACTTCTTCACCTAGACCCGCTTCCGCTTCATTGTGGTCGGGCGGAAGCGGGCCTGGCGTTTGCCGGACCGGTGATTCGCGCCCCGGGTGTTCCCACGCAGGGCGATCGCGGCCTGGTCCTCCGGACGGCTCGCCGCCGGCTCCGACTCGGCGCGCCGTGTCCGCGCCCGGCTGTGCTCGCCGGGCGAGCTTGGTAGGAATGCGCCATGCAGACCCTCGCCGCCGCCGCCGCCTGCGCGCTGGTCCTCGCCGCCTGCGCCAGCATCCACGTCGAACGCCCGGCGCCCGCCCGGCCCGCCACCGTGCGAACCGTGCCCGGGGCGACGATCATCACCCCGGGGACCGCGCCCTCCTACGTGATCCTCCGCTGACCGCCGCGGCCGCTCAGCGCGGGGCGCCGATGTCGCACCAGACGGGCGCGTGGTCGCTCGGCTGGTCCTCGGCCCGCGCCGCGGTGTCCACGCCGGCCCCGGCCAGCCGCTCCGCCAGCGCCGGACCGAGCAGGATGTGGTCGATCCGCAGGCCGCGGTTCGACTCGAAGGCCGGCCCGTAATCCCAGTAGGTGTAAGGCGCGTCCTCCGGGTGCAGCGCCCGCAACACGTCCGTCATGCCGAGGTGCAGGATGGCGCGGTAGCGCGACCGGCTCTCCGGCCGCACCAGCGCGTCCGTCGGCGGCATGCCGCCGGGCGGGAAATCGGCGTCCGTGGGGCAGACGTTGAAGTCGCCCAGCACCGCGCAGGGCTCGAAGCGGTCCAGCCGCTCCCGCGCCCAGTCGCGCAGCCGTTCCATCCACCGCAGCTTGTAGCCGAAGCCCTCCTCGCCGCCGGAGTTGCCGTTCGGCAGGTAGATGCCCGCGAGCCGCAACCCGCCGCCGTCGGCCGAGACCTCGACGAACCGCGCCTGCCCGTCCGCCTCGTCCCCCGGCAGCGCCTCGGACAGCACCTCGAAGGGTACGCGGCCGAGCACCGCCACCCCGTTCCGCCCGCCCTGCTGCCCGACCGCGTGGACGCGGTAGCCGGTGCCGGCGAACTCCAGCGCCGGGAACTCCTCCGCCCGGCACTTGGTCTCTTGGAGGAACACGAGGTCCGGCCCGTGCCGGTCGAGGAAGCGCCGGAGGTGCCCGACCCGCCGGCGGATCGAGTTGACGTTGAAGGTCGCTAAGCGCACGCGGCCGCGTCGTCAGCCGATGGAGAAGGACGCGCCGCAGCCGCAGCCCGACACCGCCTGCGGGTTGCGGATGGCGAAGTGCGCGCCGATCAACGCCTCGGCCCAGTCCAGCTCGGACCCGGCGAGCAGATCCAGCGACACCGGGTCCACGAACACCGGCGCGCCGGTGCCGTCTAGCGAGGCGAACACCTTGTCCTCCGCCGCCGGCGCGTCCTCCAGGTCGAAGCGGTACTGGAAGCCCGAGCAGCCGCCGGCGTCGACCGCCACCCGCAACCCCGCATTGGGCCGCCCTTCGCGCGCGGCGATGGCCGCGACCTGCGCCGCGGCCCGGGGCGTCACCCGGAAGCTCGGCGCGTTGGAACCGTCTGGCATGCAAACCTCCGGGGTGCGTCCCCCAATCCGACCCGGCCGCGGGACACCGCCCGCGCCGGATGCTCCGCCATCACATAGGAGGTCCGGCGCCGCGATGCCAACGATCCCGCGGCGTTGCGGCGCCCGGGCGCGGCTGGTAATCGCGAGCCATGCCCGCCGAGGCCCCCCGGGGCGCCGAATCCGCCGCCGCCCGCGATCCCGGTTACCGGGCCCCCTGGGCCGTCCGGCCCGAAGCCTCGCGCGGGCGGCTGCACCCGGAGCCCGCGGACGCCCGCTCCCCCTTCGGCCGCGACCGCGACCGCATCATCCACTCCCGCGCCTTCCGCCAGCTCCAATACAAGACCCAGGTTTTCGTGTTCCACGAGGGCGACAGCTTCCGCACGCGGCTGACCCACACCATCGAGGTGGCGCAGATCGCCCGCTCCCTCGCGCGCCGCCTTTCGCTGGATGAGGACCTGGCAGAAGCGCTGGCGCTCGCCCACGACCTCGGCCACCCGCCCTTCGGCCACGCCGGGGAAGAGGCGTTGGACTCGCAGATGCGCCCCTACGGCGGCTTCGACCACAACGCCCAGAGCCTCAAGGCCGTCACGTCGCTGGAGCAGCGCTACGCCGCCTTCGACGGGCTGAACCTGACCTGGGAAACCCTGGAGGGCATCGCCAAGCACAACGGCCCGCTGCGCCGCCCGGCGCCGGCCATCCTCGCCTACAACGCCCTGCACGACCTGGAGCTGACCACCCACGCCTCCGCCGAGGCGCAGGTCGCGGCCATCGCCGACGACATCGCCTACAACAACCACGACCTCGACGACGGCATCCGCGCCGGGCTGTTCACCCTGGAGGAAGCAGCGGCGCTGCCCCTGGTGGCCGAAGCCCACGCCGAGGTGCGAGCGGCCTACCCGGACCTGGAAAGCCGGCGGGCCGCGCCCGAGACGGTGCGGCGGGTCATCAACGCCATGATCGAGGACGTGGTGGCCGAAACCGGCCGGCGCACCCGCGCCCTCGCGCCGACCTCCGCCGACCACGTGCGCGCCGCGCGCGACCCCGTGGTCGCCTTCTCGCGGCCGATGACCGAGGCGAACCTGGCGGTGCGCGACTTCCTGTTCCACCGCATGTACCGCCACTGGCGGGTGAACCGCGCCGCGCAGAAGTCCAAGCGCGTGAGCCAGTTGCTGTTCCAGCTCCTGCACGGCGGCCCGCAGATGCTGCCCACGCGCTGGGCCGAGCGGGCAGGGGGGGCGGGCTCGCCCGAATGCGCCCAGGCGGTGTGCGACTACATCGCCGGCATGACCGACCGCTACGCCCTGGAAGAGCACCGGCGCCTGACCGACCCGAACGTGCCGGGCTGAAACCTGAGAATACGCTTGGGCCGCGGAGTCGTTGCACCTAGCCTCGCCGGCGCCGCAGGAGCGGGGGAGGCGGAGATGCGGGAATGGCGCGGCGAGGAGCCGGACCGGGCGGAGGGCAACGCGGCGGCTGACGCCGCCGATGCGGCGGACCAACTCCGCCGCGCGGTCGAGCAGGAGCGCCACCGCGCCGCCGCCCGGCGCTTCTTCGACGCCGCGCCGCTCTACCGTGTCGATTTCGAGGAGGACGGCACGGTGAGCCTCCGCAAGAAGAGCTACGAGTTCTGGCCCGACCGCCCGCCCGCCGCCTGCACGCGCTGGCGCGTCCTTTCCACCCATCCCGACCTGGAAGGCGCCGAACGGCGCCTCCGCCACATCGCCTCGCCGCCCGTCTACTACGACGAGCGCGGCCGCCTCGCCCCGGCGCCGGCCGCGGCCGAGCGGGAGCGGCGGCGTCCGACGGGGCCGGACGACGCCCCGGGCTGACGCGGGCGTCCCGCCCCTCGCCGCCCAAATGGTCGATCAAATGCGCGCTCGCGCGTGAGCGCGCCGCGCGGAGCCGCGCTTCCGCCTGCGCAGCGGGGCAGGGGAATTCGGTCGCATGGCGGACGTGAACATCGTCGAGAAAGGGGACACGCCGCGCGCCGCGGCGCGGAACGTCGAGGAGATCGCCCGCCTCGAACGGGAAGCCGCGCGGGAAAGGTCGCTCGCCGACCGCGTGGCCGACGTCGTCGCCCGTTCCGCGGGCACGCTTGGCTTCGTGCTGGCCCACGCTGCGCTGATCGCGGCCTGGATCGCCGTCAACACCGGCGCGATCCCCGCCGTGCCGGCCTTCGACCCGTTCCCGTTCGGCCTCCTCGGGGGGATGTTCTCCCTGGAAGGCGTGCTCCTCGCCGCCTTCGTGCTCATCAAGCAGAACCGCATGAGCGCCCGCGCTGAGGAGCGCAGCCACCTCGACCTCCAGATCAGCCTCCTCGCCGAGCAGGAGGTCTCCAAAATCATCGAGATGCTGGAGCGCCTCAGCCGGGCGCAGGGTGTCGAGCGCCAAGTGGTGGACGAGGATGCGGAGGAAATGGCCGAAACCACCGCCGTCGGTCGCCTCGCCCACCACCTGCACGAGAAGCTGCCGGGGGAAGGTTGAGGCGTGCGCGACGCGGTGTTCGGTGCCAACGTGAACCGAAGACCGTCGGTCGGCCAGGAACAGGGATGGACCTCAGGCTCGCGCAAGCCCGCCACCGCTTCGGCCTAGCGTCCGGCGACGACCTCGCCGCGGCGGCGCTGGAACTGGCCGAGGGCGGTTCGGACAACCCGACGGCGTGCGAACTCGCCTGTTTGCCCCGCCCCACCGCGCGCGATGCCGGCCCGCTGTTCGAGCGTGTCCTTCGAGAGCTGGCGGTGCCGGAAATCTCCGCGGCGGAGGCCCAGCGGATCGTAGGGGCGGATGTCGGCCGCGCGATGGTCTCTGGCGCGGTCTGTCCGCGGAACGGCTTCGCGGAGATGGAGGCGCTGCAAGAGGCGTCGGATGAGCCAGTCCCGTTCTGGCAATTCGACATGGGCGCCTTCTACGACGGTGGGGCCGAGGACCCGGACGAGGACGCCGCCCTCTGGGCCGAATTCGACAAAGCCGTGGTCGAAGCCGCGCGACGGATGCTGAGCCTTCTGTCTGAGGAGGCCGGCGCCCATTGACCGACTTGCGCCCCGAAGCCTTCCCGCCCCGGCGCGATCTGCTCTAGACCCCCGGCCATGATGGCCCCGACGCCCGCCGACCATGACGACATCTTCGCCGCCCTCCGCGCCCGCGCCGTTTCCGCGCTGGCCGAGCTGCTGCCCGATCTCCCGGCCGAAGCCTTTGCCCGCGTCCAGATGGAGCCGCCGCGCGATCCTGCCCACGGCGACATGGCCACCAACGCCGCCATGGTGGTCGCCAAGGCCGCGCGCCAGCCGCCGCCCAAGCTCGCCGCCGCGCTCGCCGAGCGCCTGTCCGCGCTGCCCGAGGTGGCGGAAGCCGCCCCCGCCGGCCCCGGCTTCGTCAACCTCCGCCTGCGCGAAGGCTTCCTCCGCGACCAGCTTCCCGTGATCCTACGGGCCGGCGAGAGCTACGGCGACGGAACGACGGGGCAGGGCCGCCGCGTGGACGTGGAGTACGTCTCCGCCAACCCCACCGGCCCCATGCACGTCGGCCACTGCCGCGGCGCCGTGGTGGGCGACGCGCTGGCCAATCTGCTCACAAAAGCTAACTACGCGGTCACAAAAGAGTACTACGTCAACGACGCCGGCGCCCAGGTGCAGGCGCTCGCCCAGGCCGCCTACTGGCGCTACCTGCAAGCCCTCGGCACCGCCATGACCGAGGAGGACTTCGCCGCCACCGTCCCCGGCGGCTTGCAATACGGCGGCGATTACCTCGCTCCCGTGGGCGAGGCCCTCAAGGAGCGCCACGGCGACGCCCTGGCGGCCTCCGGCGCCCGCCCCGCCGACCCGTCCCTCTGGCTCGACCCGGTGCGCGACTTCACCGTGGACGCCATGATGGCCGCCATCCGCGACGACCTCGCCGCGCTCGGCGTCCGCCATGACGTGTTCGTCTCCGAGCGCGCCCTGATCGCCGAAGGCAAGCTGGAGCAGGCCGAGGCCCTCCTCGCTTCCAAGGGCCTGATCTACCACGGCATCCTGGAACCGCCGAAGGGCAAGACGCCCGAGGACTGGGAGCCGCGCGAGCAGGAGCTGTTCCGCGCCACCCAATTCGGCGACGAGGTGGACCGGCCCTTACGCAAGTCGGACGGCACCGGCACCTACTTCGCCAACGACATCGCCAACCACCTGCACAAGCTGGAGCGCGGCTTCTCCGAGCTGGTCCACGTCTGGGGCGCGGACCACGGCGGGTACGTCAAGCGCATGAAGGCCGCCGTCTCGGCGCTCTCCGACGGCAAGGTGCCGCTGGACGTGGTGCTGACGCAGATCGTACGCGTGGTGAAGAACGGCGAGCCGGTGCGCATGTCGAAGCGCGCCGGCACCTACGTCGCCTTGCGCGACCTCATCGACGAGGTCGGCCGCGACGCCGTCCGCTTCACCATGCTGACGCGCAAGGCCGACGCGCAGATGGAGTTCGACCTCGACAAGGTCGTGGAGCAGTCGCGCGACAACCCGGTCTTCTACGTCCAGTACGCCCACGCCCGCTGCCGCAGCGTTCTCCGCGCCGCCGGCGATCCGTCCGCGGCCGACCTCGCCGAAACCCCGCTCGACGCCCTGGCCGACCCGGCCGAGCTGGCCCTGATCCGCCGCCTCACGGCTTGGCCCCGCACCGTGGAGGCCGCCGCCGAGGCCCGCGAACCCCACCGGATCGCCTTTTTTCTCCATGACTTGGCCGCGGACTTTCATGTACTCTGGAACAAGGGTCGCGAGGACGCGACCTTGCGGTTCATTCAGGGGGATGAGCCGGAGGCGACGCGGGGGAGGCTGGCCCTGGTCGCCGCCACGGCGGCGGTTGTCCGCTCGGGCCTGGCGGTGATGGGGGTCACGCCGGTCGAGGAGATGCGGTGAGCGACATCGTGGTTCCGTCCTGGCGGCCGAGCCAGGAAAAGCAGGCGGTCTCGGGCCGCATGTTGGCGATCGCGGGCGGGCTGCTCGGTGTGGCGGCCCTCGGGGTCGCCGCGACTTGGGGCATCTCGCGCATGGGCCCGCGCCCGGTGCCGGTGATCGAGGCCGATGCCCGGCCCCTGAAGGTCCGCCCGGACTCGCCCGGCGGCATGGTGGTGCCCAACCAGGACCAGCTCGTGCTGGAAGGCGCCGCCCAGCGCCGCGCCGCCGAGCGCGGCCGCACCACGGTCGCCCAGCTCGACTCCGGCCCGGAAGCGCCGGCCCTGGACCTCCTGCGACAGCACGTGTCCCCGCCGGCGACGGCCCTCGCCGCGGCGGCGGTCCCCGCGCCGTCGGCCTCCTCGAACCCGTCGCCCGGCGCGGCTGCGACGCCGTCCTCCCTGGGCGGCCCGGCTCCTGCCATCGCCCCGCCGGTGGCGGCGCCCGTGGCCCTCACGGCCACCATCGCGGCGCCGCCGGCCGCGGGCGCGGCGCTGCCTGGCCCGGTGGCGGGGGGCCGCTCCTACGCCCAGTTCGGCGCCTTGAACTCCGAGGAAGCGGCCCGCGCCGAGTGGGAACGCCTCGTCCGCCGCGTGCCCGAACTGGCGGCGTTCCAGCCCCGCATCACCCGGCTGGAGCGCGAAGGGCAGCCGACGCTGTGGCGCCTCCGCGCCGCCGGCCTGCCCGACGCCGCCGCGGCGAAGGCGCTCTGCGACGCCGTGCGCGCCCGCGGCGCCGCCTGCATGCCGAGCGGCGCGTGACCACCCGATGACTCCGCTCCGGCGCCAGCGCGCGGCCATCGTCGGCCTGTCCGGCACGGCCCTCACCGCGCCGGAAGCGGAGGCGTGGCGGGAAACGCCCCCGGTCGGCGCCATCCTGTTCGCTCGCAACGTCGAGGACCCGGCGCAACTCCGGTCCCTCATCGCCGACATCCGCGCGGAGCTGGGGGAGGGGGCCCCAGTCCTCGTGGACCAGGAGGGCGGCCGCGTTTCCCGCCTGCGCGCCCCCCATTGGCCGGAATTCCCGGCCCCCGCCGCCTTCGGCGGCGTGCCCCGCGAAAGCTCGGAAGACGCCGCCCGCGCCAACGCCGCCCTGCTCGGCCTGGCCTGCCGCGAGGTCGGTTTCGACGTGGTCTGCGCCCCGGTGCTCGACCTCCGCCTGCCGGGCCAGGACGCGATCATCGGCGACCGCGCCTTCGGCCCCGACCCGGCCGAGGTGGCCCGGCTCGGCCGCGCCTGGGTGCAGGGCCTCCAGCAAGCCGGTTGCGTCCCGGTGATCAAGCACATCCCCGGCCACGGCCGCGCCACCGCGGACAGCCACCTGGAACTCCCGGTCGTCACCGCCAGCCGCGACGAGCTGGCCGAGGACTGCGCCCCCTTCGCCGCCCTGGCGGACAGCGGCGCCTGGGCCATGACCGCCCACATCCTCTACGAAGCGTTCGACGTCGAACTCCCGGCGACTTTGTCCGAAACCGTCATCAACCGCGTCATCCGCCACGCCATCGGTTTCGATGGCGTGCTGGTCAGCGACGACCTCTGCATGAAGGCGCTGCGCGGCGAGCCGGCGGACCTCGCCCGGCAGGCCATCGCCGCCGGCTGCGACCTCGTTCTCCACTGCAACGGCGACCCGGCCGAGACGGCGGCGCTGCTCGCCGGCTGCCCGGTCCTGTCCTCCATCGCGGAGCAGCGGCTGCACGCCGCCAAGGCGCGGGTGGCGGAGGCACAACACCCGCTCGATGCCGACGCGCTGCGGGCCGCGCGCGACGCGGGGCTGGGCACGGCCACCGCGTGACCTTCCCTTCCTGGCTGCCGGAACTCGCCGCCGCGATCCTCGCCGCCGTCATCGCCATAACCCTGCACGAGGCGGCGCACGGCTACGCGGCGCTCGCGCTCGGCGACGACACGGCCAAGCGCCACGGGCGCCTCAGCCTGAACCCGATCCGCCACGTCGACCCGATCGGCACTCTGCTGATCCCTGGGGTCCTCCTCATCGGGCAACTCCTGACGCTCGGCCAGGTCGAGGGAATGTTCGGCTGGGCCAAGCCGGTGCCCGTGAACATCCTCCGGCTGCGCGACCCCCGGCGGGGCATGATGCTGGTGGCCGCGGCGGGCCCTCTCACCAACTTCGCCCTGGCCTGGATCGCCGGGCTGCTGGCGCACCCGGCGGCGGGCTTGGGCGATTTCCTCTCGCCAGACTCCGTCTCTTGGGTTTATCGCTTTATCGGATTGTCGATTTTGGCGAATTTGGTACTCGGATTGTTCAATCTGCTGCCCGTCCCGCCGCTGGATGGCGGCCGCATCCTCGCCGGGTTGCTGCCGGCCCGGTTGGCGCTGCCCTACATGCGCCTGGAGCCCTTCGGCCTCCTGCTGGTGATCGCGGCCGTTCTGGTGCTGCCGCGGGTGGCCGACGGCTTCGACCCGATCGGTTGGGCGCTCCGGACGGTGGTGGCCGACGGCTTCGACCTCATCCTGACGCTCTCCTTCCACGGCGGTCGCGCTTGACCGCCGCGGTGGCGCCGACGCCGGTGCTGCACCTGCGCCTCGACGGCTTCGAGGGGCCGCTCGATCTGCTGTTGGAGCTTGCCCGCGCCCAGAAGGTGGACCTGGAGCGCATCTCCATCCTCAGCCTGGTGGACCAGTTCATCGCCGTGGTGGAACAGGCGCGGCGGGTCCGCCTGGAGATCGCCGCCGACTGGCTGGTGATGGCGGCGTGGCTCGCCTGGCTGAAGTCGCGCCTGCTGCTGCCGCCCGAGGAGGTCGAGCCGGAGGAGGACCCTGAGATCCTCGCCGCCGCACTCGCCGACCGCCTGCGCGAGTTGGAGCGGATGCGCGCCGCCGCCGTTTGGCTGAACGGCCGCGCGCAACTCGGCCGCGAGCTGTTCGCCCGCGGCGCCGCCGAGTCGCTCCGGGTGGAGGACCGCTCCGGCATCTCCGCCGACCTCCCGGCGCTGCTCCAGGCCTACGCCGCCGCCCGGCGCCGCGCCCTGGCCCGTCGCCCCTACACGCCCAAGCCCCGCCGCCTTTGGACGGTGGGCGACGCGATCAGCCGCCTGTCGCGGCTCCTCGGCGGCCTGCCGTCCGGCCGGGTGCCGAGCTGGGCCGTGCTCCAAGGCTTCCTGCCCGAAGGCCTGGCCGACCCGGTGGAACGCCGCGCCGCCCTCGCCAGCACGCTCGTCGCCGCCTTGGAGACCGCCCGCGGCGGCGCCATCGAACTGCGGCAGGACAGCGATTTCGGCCCGATCCTGGTCCGCCCGCGGTCGGAAGCCGCCTTCGGCCGCCCGGAGGTCCCCGATGCCCGAGCCGCCTGACACCGCGGCCGTCGGGCCGCCGACGGGCACTCCCGGAGACGCCGCCGTCCGGCCCGCGGGCGACCACGCCGGCCACGCACCTCCCCAGGACGCTACTTCGGACGCTGCCGCGGCCGGCGAATCCGCTTCCTCGGCTGACGAAGAAGCGCCAACGGATGCGGCGTCCGTGAACGCTGCCGACATGGCGGACGACGGCACGGCTTTCGAGGACCGGGATGACGCCGCCGCCCAAACGCGTGCGTCGGTAAACGAAACGGCCGAAGGCACGGCCGCTGCGCCGCCTCGGGACGAGGGCGAAGCGGCCGAGCCGTTGCCCATGGCCGACCCGGCCCTTTTCGCCTACGCGTTGCGCATCGCCGAAGCGCTGGTCTTCGCGTCCGACCGCCCGGTGACGCCCGCCCGCCTCCAGGGCGCCCTGCCGCCCGACTGCGACGCCCGCGCGGTGCTGACCGCGCTCGCCGCGTCCTGCGCCGACCGCCCGGTGCAACTGGTGGAGGTCGCCGGCGGCTTCGCCTTCCGCACCGCGCCGGAGCTGGCCCCCGCCATCACCCGCGTGGTCGAGGTGCCGCGCCGCCTGCCACGGGCGGCGATGGAGACGCTGGCCATCGTCGCCTACCACCAGCCGGTGACCCGCGCCGAAATAGAGGAGATCCGCGGCGCCAGCCTGTCCCAATCCACGCTCGAAATCCTGTTGGACGCGTCGCTGATCGCCCCGCGCGGCCGCAAGGAGGTGCCGGGCCGCCCGAGCCTCTGGGGCACCACGCCGCGCTTCCTGGAGCAGTTCGGCCTCAAGGCGCTGTCCGACCTGCCGCGGCGGGAGGAGCTGGTGAACGAGCCGACCCTGCCGCTCCAGGCGCCGCCGCCGGCGGCATGAGCCTCCGCCTTTCCGGCATCCGGCACTCCTACGACGGCGAGCGCGAAGTCCTCCGCGGCATCGACCTGGAAGCCGGGCCGGGCGAGATCCTCTGCCTGCTCGGCCCATCTGGCGACGGCAAAACCACGCTGCTCCGCCTGGTCGCCGGGCTGGAGCACCTGCAAGCCGGCCGCATCGAGCTCAACGGAACGGTGCTGGCCGAGCCCGGCCACGAAGTGCCGCCCGAAGAGCGGCATATCGGCTTCGTGTTCCAGGACTACGCGCTCTTCCCGCACCTTACGGTGGCCGAGAACGTCGCCTTCGGCCTCCGCCGGACGCCGCGCGGCGAGCGCGCCTGGCAGGTGGCGGAGGCGCTGGCCAGCGTCGGCCTGGAAACCTACGCCAAGGCCTACCCGCACATGCTCTCGGGCGGGCAGCAGCAGCGGGTGGCGTTGGCCCGCGCCCTGGCGCCGCGCCCGCAGGCGCTGCTCCTGGACGAGGCCTTCGCCTCCCTCGACGCGCGGCTGCGCGACCAAGTGAGGGACGACACCCTCCACGTCCTCCAGACCAGCGGCATTCCGGCGCTCGTCGTCACCCACGACGCCGAGGAAGCGATGTTCATGGCTGACCGCATCGCCCTGATGCGGGAGGGCAGGGTGGTGCAGCTCGGCACGCCGGAGGAGCTGTACCTCCACCCGCGCGAGCCCTTCGTCGCCACCTTCCTTGGCGAGGTGAATCGGATGCCCGCCCTGGTGCGCGGGGGCCGCGCCGAAACGGCCATCGGCGGCGTTTCCGCCCCGGCCGGTTTGCCCGAAGGGCCCGCCGAACTGCTGCTGCGCCCTGAAGGCCTGTTGATCCGCCCGGCCGACGAGGGGACGGCGGCAATCGTGGAAGCCTGCCGCCTGCTCGGCGCGACCACCCTGGTCCACTTGGCGGTGCCGAACGGGGCAGGGGGCATGCTGCACCTGCACGCCCGGCTTCCGCCCGGCGTGGCGCTCGCCCGGGGGCAGCAGGTCGGTGTGGCGATGGACCCGGCGCGGGCCTTCGTGTTCCGCGCGGTCCAGGCCTGAAGCACGGAGAGCGGCCCCCTGTACCACGGTTGAACGAAAATAAGCGCCTGTAACGGCTTTCAGCTTACCTTTGCGCTTCCATTGAAAGAATACATCATTCAGAAATGACGCATCGCAGCAATTCAACTTGGAGTTAGCAACGCGATGTCTGAATCCACCCGAGCCGCCATCCGCCTTTGCGTCCAAGGCTTGCCGCCCGTGACGGCGGCCGTGCTGACCGCAGCCCTCGCCCCCGTGGGCGCCCCGGCCGCCATTGCCTTCGGCGCCTTCGTGGGCCTATGCGCCTGGGCCAAGGCGTTGCAGCGCCGCTCCGCGTTCCTTTCGCGGCCGGGCCGCTTCATCGGGTCCTGAGCCGAACCGTTCACGCCGGCTCCAGGGCCCGAGGCTTGCCGCGGTCATCGAGCGCCACGAAGGTGAACTCGGCCGCGGTCACCTTGACCCGGTCGCCCTGGCCCTGACGCAGCACCCAAACCTCGACGTGGAGCGCGATGGAACTCCGCCCGGTCGAAACCGGCTCGGTGTAGCAGCACACCACGTCGCCGACCTTCACCGGCTGGAGGAAGGCCGTTTCGGTCACCGCCGCGGTGACCACGCGGCCGCCGGCGCGCCTCGTCGCCGTCATGGCGCCCGCGGCGTCCATCAAGGACATGATCCAGCCGCCAAAGATGTCGCCGGACGGGTTGGTGTTGGCCGGCATAGCCAAGGTGCGGGCGGCGAGTTCGCCCCGCGGCGCTTCTTGGGCCCGGGCCGCCGTTGTGTCCGGTCCAGGCGACGTGTCGTGGTGCGGCGTGTTCGCGCGTGCGTGCATCGAGAGATTTCCTTTTTCGGTGCGACGCGCCTCCCCTGTCGCGCAACGCGGCACCCGGGCTCATGTTGCATTGCAGCATGACGAATCGCCACCGGCCGATTCCGCGGCGGGAACCGGTCCTTCGGCGCGTCACCGCTCTGGATGGCGGGGCGGCTTCCTGCTAACGGAAGCCGCCCCGCGTGCGCCCCGATCGCTCCGGCACTCGACTCGTTGCACAACCGAAGGCGAACGCGGGCGGAGACACCATGCTAGACCTCGCTTGGTCCGAAATAGCGCTGATCGCCGTGGTGGCGCTCGTCGTCATAGGCCCGAAGGACCTGCCCGAGGCGGTGCGCGGGGTGGCGCGCGGCATCCAGAAGTTGCGGCGCATGGCCGGCGAATTCCGGTCCCAGGCGGACGAGCTGGTGCGCGAGGCGAATCTCGACGAGCTGCGCCAGCAAATCCACGACATCCGGAATTTCAACGTCCGCGACGAGTTCGAGAAGACGGTAGACAAGGACGGCTCGCTCCGCCGCTCCTTCGACGACCCGCTCCGGGACACCTACACGCCGCCGCCGGCCGCCTCCCTGGAGGGCGCGTCCGCCCCGGCAGGCGCCGGCGACCCGGGCCCTCAAGGCACCGACGCGGCGCCGGCCTTCATCCCGCCCCCGGACGCGGCCGCGGCGACGCCGGCGCCCTTCGGCCCGCCCGAACCCTCCACCGTGCCGGCGGCCGCGCCTGAGCCCGCCGGCGCCGCGTCGGCCGAGCCGCCGCCGTCCGGTCCCCCCGCGACCGCACCCGCCGCGCCGGCGCCCGTCGTGCACCGCACGTGAGCACCTCGGCCATGCCCCGCGGCGACGAGGACGACCCGATCGACGACAAGCCGATGCCGTTGATCGACCACCTGCTGGAACTCCGCCAGCGGCTGCTGTACTCGATCGTGGCCTTCGGGATCGCCTTCGCCGCCTGCTACTTCTTCTCGAAGGAGATCTACGCCTTCCTCGCCCAGCCCTTGGCCGACATACTGGCCGAGCAGGGCGGCGGCGAGCGGCGGATGATCTACACCGCGCTCTACGAGGCGTTCTTCACCTACCTGAAGGTCGCCTTCTTCGGCGCCGCCTTCTTCACCTTCCCGGTCTGGGCGACGCAGCTCTGGCTGTTCGTGGCGCCGGGGCTGTACCGCAGCGAGAAACGCGCGGTGCTGCCCTTCCTGCTCGTGTCGCCCTTCCTGTTCATCCTGGGCGCGGCGCTGGCCTACTACTTCATCTTCCCGCTCGCCTGGCGCTTCTTCATCTCTTTCGAGACGGTGCCCGGCTCCGGCGGCATCCCGATCCAGCTCGAAGCCAAGGTGGACGAGTACCTTTCGCTCGTCATGCACATGATCCTGGCCTTCGGGATCGCCTTCCAGCTCCCGGTGCTGCTGACCCTGCTGTGCCGGGTCGGCATCCTGAGCGTGGACCAACTCAGGAAGGGCCGCCGGTACGCCATCGTCGGCATGTTCGTGGCCGCCGCGATCCTCACCCCGCCCGACATCATCAGCCAGATCGGTTTGGCCGTGCCGCTGATCCTGCTCTACGAAATCTCCATCGTCGCGGCCACTTGGATGGCGCCGAAGCCCCCGCCGGATGCCGAGGCGAAAGGCTGATGCACGACGTCCGCGCCATCCGCGCCGACCCCGCCGCCTTCGACGCCGCCCTGGCGCGCCGCGGCCTGCCGCCCGCGTCGGGGGCCGTGCTGGCCGAGGACGTGCGCCGCCGTGCCGCGCAAACGGCGCTGGAAGCCAAGCAGGCGCGCCGCAACGCCCTCGCGCGCGAGATCGGCCAGGGCAAGCGCGGCGGAGGCGACACCTCCGCGCTGGAAGCCGAAGCCACGGCGCTCCGGGCCGAGATGGAAGGGCTGGAAGCCGAAGCCGCCGCCGCCGAGCGGGCGCAAACGGCGCTGCTCGAAGCCCTGCCCAACCTCCTCGACCTCGAGGTGCCGGACGGCGCCGACGAGTCGGCCAACGTCGTCCTGCGCGAGCACGGCGACCCGCCTCGGTTCGATTTCAAGCCGCGCCAGCACTTCGAGATCGGCGAGGCGCTCGGCCTCATGGATTTTGCCGGCGCCGCCAAGCTCGCCGGCAGCCGCTTCACCGTGCTGCGCGGCGGGCTGGCGCGGCTGGAGCGGGCGTTGGGCCAGTGGATGCTGGACCTCCACACGCGGGAGCACGGCTACACCGAGAATTCAGTGCCGCTGCTGGTGAACGACGCTGCCATGTACGGCACCGGCCAGCTCCCGAAGTTCGCCGACGACCTGTTCCGCACCACCGACGGGCGCTGGCTCATCCCCACCGCCGAGGTGCCGCTGACCAACCTCGCCGCCGGCGAGATCCTCGCCGAGTCGGCGCTGCCGCTCCGCTTCACCGCGCTTTCGCCCTGCTTCCGCTCGGAGGCCGGCAGCGCCGGGCGCGACACCCGCGGGATGCTGCGGCAGCACCAGTTCCAGAAGGTCGAACTGGTCTCCGTCACGCGCCCGGAGGACAGCGCGGCCGAGCACGAGCGCATGACCGGGTGCGCCGAACGGGTGCTGACCGAACTCGGCCTGACCTGGCGCCGCGTGGTCCTTTCCGCCGGCGACACCGGCTTTTCCGCCGCCCGCACCCACGACCTGGAGGTGTGGCTGCCAGGACAGGGGGCGTGGCGGGAGATCTCCTCCTGTTCCAACTGCCGCGACTTCCAGGCGCGGCGCATGGGCGCGCGCTTCCGGCCGGCCGAGGGCAAGGGCACCGCCTTCGTCCACACCCTCAACGGCAGCGGCGTAGCGGTCGGCCGCGCGCTGATCGCCGTGGTGGAGACGCACCAGCGGGCGGACGGCTCGGTCGCCGTGCCCGAGGCGCTGCGTCCCTGGATGGGCGGGACCGAGCGGATCGGGCCTTAAGCGGGCGCGATCACCACCCAGCTCGTGGTGACGTGCGCCGACACCTCCTCGCTCGACTCCGCCCGCAGCAGCACCTCGCCGAACACCATGCGCTTGCCGCGCTTGAGCAGCCGCGCCTCGGCCACCACCGGGCCGGGCGCGAAGGGGCGCAGGAAGTTCACGGTCATGGTGGAGGTGACGCTCTCGTCCTTGCCGCCCGTCACGCCGAGCAGCGCCGCCCACATCGCCACGTCGGCCAGCCCCATCAGCGCCGGGCCGGACACGGTGCCGCCCGGCCGCAGCAGGTCCGGGCGGAAGGGCAGGCGCACCGCGGCGCGGCCGCCAGCGGCCTCCAGCACCTCGACGCCCCAGGCGGCGGCGATCGGCACCCCGACGTGGACGATGGCCTGGATTTCGGCGGGCGAGCAGCGCCGCTTCGGCGGCAGGGGTGGGGAATCGGCCATGCGGGTCCTGGGAGCGTCGAGGCCGGAAGCCGTGCCGCGATCGGGGGCGCGAGGCAAGGGCGCCGCGGTCACGCGCCGAGGCGCGGCGTCCGGAGCAGCCGGCCGGTGTCGAACCCTTCGCGGCGCGCGACCGCCAGCGCCGCGGCGTAGTCGTCCGCCGCCATCACCGGCACGCGCGACAATATCCACAAGTACTCCCGCCGCGGGTCGCCCACCACGGCCCAACGGTAGTCGGGCGCGAGGCCGAGCACCCAATAGTCGCCGTAGAACGGCCAGAAGAAGCTCACCCGGAGCCGCGCGTTCCCGCTGCCCTCGACCGCGTAGGCCCGGCCCTCCGCGACCCGTTCCGCGCCGCCCGCCGCGGCGTTGCGGCAGCGGTTGACCACGCCGACCCGCCCGTCCGGCCGGGGCGTGTAGGTGGCGGTGGTGTCGGCGCAGGAAACGCCGGACCCGTCCTGGAACCGGTTGGGGAAGCGCGCGACCTCGTACCAGACCCCGGCGTACCGCCCGAGGTCCACCGCTTGCACCGTGCGGGGCGCGTCCGCCGGCGGCGTGGCGGCGCAGCCGGCGGCGACCGCCAGGAGGAGCGCGAGCAGGGTGCGGGGCATCGTCCCTCCGATCCGGCCTTCTCTGCCCGGCACAGTCCACCCCCGCCGCCGGGCGTCAAGGCGGTCCGGCGCGATCCCTGTCGTGACGGGCGCGGGGCGCGTGCTACACAGCCGGGATGGACTCCTCCTCCGCGGCCGGCGACGCCGGCGCGGCGCGTGCATTGTTGCGTGGGGAAACGCGCGCCCTCCGCGGGCAGGTGCTGCGCCCCGTTCTGCTCGGCCTCGCCGCCGCGGTTTGCGGCGTCGCGGGCGCGTGGTTCGTCGCGCGGCTGCTGTCCGCCCTGCTCGGCTGGCCGGGCGCGGGGTGGCCCGAACTGGCGGCCGCCGCGGCCTTGGCCCTGGGCGGCGCCGCCTCGGCCTACGCGCAGGAACGCGCGCAGATCGCGGCCGGCGAAGCGGCGCGGGCGCGGTTGCGCGGCGCGGCCCTGGCGCGGTTGTTCGAACTCGGGCCGCTGGACCCGCGGGGCGTGGGCGAGCGCGCGACCCTGGTGGTGGACCGGGTGGAGGCGTTGGACGGCTACTTCGCGCGCTGGCTCCCGGCGGCGTCCCTGGCGGCGCTGGGGCCGGCCGTTGTGCTCTGCGCCGCCCTCGCCACCGACCTCGCCGCCTTCACCGTGCTGCTCGGAGCGGGGCTGCTGTACCCGCTTGCGATGGCCCTGTCCGGCATCGGCGCGGCGCAGGCCAGCCGGGCGCAGTTCGACTCCTTGCAGCGCCTGTCCGGCCGCTTCCTGGACCGATTGCGCGGCCTGAACACCCTGGTTTTGTTCAACCGGCAGGAGGCGGAGGCCGAGGCGCTGGGCGCCGCGGCGGACGAGCTGCGCGCCCGGACGCTGCGCGTGCTGCGCCTGGCCTTCCTGTCCACCTCGGCGCTGGAGCTGCTCGCCGCGCTCTCCATCGGCCTGCTCGCCTGGCACCACGCGGCGCGGCTCGGCGGCGCCGACCCGACCGCGGCGGTCTTCGCGCTGCTGCTGGTGCCGAGCTTCTTCGCCCCGCTGCGCGCCTTTTCCGCGGCCTACCACGAACGCCTTTCGGCGGAAGGCGCGGCCGCCGCGCTGGCCGCGCTGCTGCCGCCGGCCTCCGGAACGCCCGCCGCGCCGGGCCTGCTGCTGGACGAGGTGCCGCGCCGCGTCGTGGTCGCCTTTTCCGACGTGCGGCTGGTGCCCGACCCGGCCCGCGCCCCGGCGCTGGACGGGCTCACCTTCCGCGTCAACGCCGGGGAAACCCTGGTGCTGGCAGGACCCTCCGGCGCCGGCAAGACCTCCGTGCTGCGCCTCCTGATGGGCTTCGCCCGGCCGGACGGCGGCCGGGTGGCGATCAACGGCCGGGACGCGACGGCGCTGCGCCCGTCCGAACTGCGGCGCCTGTCGGCCTATGTCGGGCAGCGCCCGCACCTCTTCCGCGCGACACTGCGCGAGAACATCCGCTTGGCGCGGCCCGACGCAACGGACGCGGCGGTGGACGAGGCGGCGCAGGCCGCGCGCGTGGCGGACTTCGCCCGATCCTTGCCGCAGGGCCTCGACACGATGCTCGGCGAAGGCGGCTGGGGCCTGTCCGGCGGCCAGGCGCAGCGGGTGGCGCTCGCCCGCGCCTTCCTGCGGGACGCACCGCTCGTCCTGCTGGACGAGCCCACCGCGCACCTCGACCCCGGCACGGAAGCGGAGGTGGTGGAAAGCCTCCGCCGCCTCTGCCTCGGCCGGACCGCCGTCATCGCCACCCACTCCGCCGCGCTCGCGCACGGGGGCTGGGGGCGCGTGCTGCCGATGGAGGACGGCCGCGCCGCCGGCGGCGCGGCGCGGCAAGCGCAGCAGGGCGCGTGACGATGGGGGCGATGGCGCGCGACCTTTTCCGGGTGTTGCGGTTGTGGCGCGGCCGGGTCGGCTGGCTCGCGCTGGGCGCAGCCACGGCTGCCGGTTCGACGCTGCTCGGACTGTCGCTGCTGCTGCTGGCCGGGCAGGGCGTGGCGGAGCGGGCGGCGTCCTCGCAGGGCACGGCGGCGGCCGCCGCGTTCGGGGCGGGCGGCGTCGCGCTTCTGCTCCTGCGGCCGTTGGTGTTCCTGCGCCCGGCGGCGCGTTGGGTGGAGCGGATGGTGAGCCACGCCGCCACCTTCCGCGCGCTCGCCGACCTGCGAATCTGGTTCTTCCGCCGCTTGGCGGAGCGCATGCCGGCCGGGGTGGGCGGGCGGAGCTCGGGCGACCTGCTCGGCCGCTTGGTCGCCGACGTGGAAGCTTTGGACGGCCTTTACCTACGCACCATCCTGCCCGCCTTGGCCGCGCTGGCGGTGGTCCTCGTGGCGACGCTGTTCTTGGCGACGGAGCCCGTCCTGGCCCTCCTGGCCGTTGTGCCGCTGCTGGTCGCGCTGCTGCTGCCGTTCGCCCTGGCGCCCGCCGCCGCGCGCGGGGCGGGCGAGGCGGCCGTGGCGCAGGGGCGCCTGCGCGCCGCCGCGGTGGACCCGTTGACGGGTTTGGAGGACACGCTGGCCGCCAACGCCGAGGGCCGCGCGGGCGCCGCCCTCGAACGCGAAGCGGCGGCGCTCGACAGCGGGCGGCGCGAGGTGGCGCGGCGGGCGGCGC
>NZ_BAAAFZ010000019.1:123153-131785 GCF_039523795.1 Craurococcus roseus
GCCGCGGGCGCGCTGCTGGTGCAAGCGGCGCTGCTGGGCTCCCTCGCCTGGGGCATAGCTTCCGGTGGGGACGGGGCCAGGGCGGTGCTGGCGGTGGCCGCCGTGTTCCTCCTGGCCGCGACGGCGGAGCCGATGGGCATGCTGCCGCGCGCCGGCGCCTCGCTGGCCGCCGCCGCCGCCGCCGCGCGCCGGCTCTTCGAGGCGGCCGACACGCGGGCGCCCGTCGCCGAACCCTGGGATGCGCCCGCGGCGATGCCGGCGGGCCACGCGGTCCGCTTCGAGGGCGTGGGCTTCGCCTGGGCGCCGGACCGCCCGCCGGTCTTCGCCGGGCTCGACCTGGAGGTGCCGGAAGGCGCCCGCCTCTGCGTCCTGGGCGCCTCGGGCTCGGGCAAGTCGAGCCTGGCCGCGCTGCTGCTGAAGCTCGCGGCGCCGGGCGCCGGGCGCGTCACCCTCGGCGGCGTGGACATCGCTTACCTACCGGCCGAGGAGGTGCGCCGCCGCGTCGCCTGCTTGGCGCAGGACGCGCGGCTCTTCGACGACAGCATCGCCGCCAACCTGCGGATCGCAGCGCCCGCGGCGCCGGACGCGGCGCTTTGGCGCGCCCTCGACCGCGCCGGCATCGGCGAGTTGGTGCGGGCTTTGCCCGACGGCCTTTCCACCGGCTGCGGCGAAGGCGGCGCCCGCTTCTCCGGCGGCCAGGCGCGGCGGCTGGCGCTGGCGCGCGTGCTGCTCTCGGCGGCGCCGGTCGTCGTGCTGGACGAGCCGACCGCCGGCCTGGACGCGGACGCCGAGCGCGCCTTCCTCGAAACCCTGGAGGAAGCGACCTCGGGGCGCACGGTGGTCCTGCTCGCCCACCGCCTCACCGGCGCGGAGCGCCCGACGCGCGTGGTGCGCTTGGCGGGGGGCCGCGCCCTCCCGGCGGCGGGGTGATCCTGGGCACGCGCATCGCGGGATAGCGAAATCGTCGGGTGCCGCGGCGGGCGGAAATGCTTTAGGCACGAGGGATGGAGCTCCGCGACGCCGGGCCGGCCGACGTGCCGGCCATGACCGCCATCTACGCCCACCACGTCCTGCACGGCACCGGCACCTTCGAGGAGGAGCCGCCGGACGAGGCCGAGATGGCGCGTCGCATGGGCAATGTGCAGGACCAGGGCTGGCCCTGGCTGGTGGCGGAGGAGGACGGGAAGATCCTCGGCTTCGCCTACCTCAACCAGTTCCGCCCGCGCTCGGCCTACCGCTACGCCGGCGAGGACTCAGTATACGTTCGCAACGACATCCGTGGTCAGGGCGTCGGCAAGGCGTTGGTGGCGGCGCTGCTGCGTCGGGCCGAGGACTGCGGCTTCCGGCAGATTTTCGCGGTGATCGGCGACTCGGAGAACGTCGGCTCCATCGGCCTACATGTCTCGCTCGGGTTCCGGCAGGTGGGGGTGATGCGCTCGACCGGCGCGAAGTTCGGGCGCTGGCTCGACGTCGTGACGATGCAGCGCGCGGTCGGCGAGGGCGACCGCGAACCGCCGGGCTGACGCCGCCGGATCAGCCGGCGCGGAAACGAGCCGCCGTGACCGCGTCGCCGGACAGCGCGGCGGCGACCGCCTCGCGCGCCGCAAGCGTCCCGACGAGCGCGATCACGCGCTCGAACCAGGGGCAGGCGCCCCGTACCCGCGCCTGGAACAGCCGGTCCAGTGCCGCCGCGGCCGGCGGCCGCCCGCCGCAGCACGCGCACCCGGCGGCGTGGGGCACCACCGGGTCGAAGCTCGCCAGCGCCGCCGCCCCCTCCGGCATTGGCGGGGGCGGGGCCTCGGCAAGCACCGCCGCCTTCGACCCGGCGGCAAGCGCGCCGGCCAACGCCGCGGTGTCCGCGACGATCACGACAGGTAGACGGGCGTCGAGGGTCCAAGCCATCTTGTAGACATAAGGATATCTTTATGTCATACGCAAGCCTATGGACCGCGTCCTTTCCCAGCTCCGCGCCGCCGCCGAGCCGACCCGGCTCCGGTTGCTCGCGCTTTGCGCGCGCGGCGCTTTCCGGGTGTCGGACCTGTGCGACATACTGGGGCAGTCGCAGCCGCGGCTCTCGCGCCACCTCCGCCTGCTGGTCGAGGCCGGGCTGCTGGAGCGCGTGCCGGAGGGGGCCAACGCCTATTTCGGCCTGCCGCCGGACGCCGACCTGGCCCGGATGATCGTGGCGCGGCTGCCGGAGGACGACCCGCAGCTCGCCGCCGACCGTCGGCAGGCGGTGCGGCTGGCGGCGGACCGGGCGCGGGAAGCCTCCGAGACCTTCCGCCGCCTGGGCGCCGATTGGGACGAGGTGCGGGCGCTGGGCCTCTCCGCCGCCGCGATCGAGCGGGCGCTGCTGGACCTGCTTCCGCCGCGCATCGGCGCCTTCCTCGACATCGGCACCGGCACCGGCCGGTTGCTGGAACTGGTCGCGCCGCGGGCCGAGCGGGCCTTCGGCATCGACGCCAGCCGCGAGATGCTGGCGCTCGCCCGCGCCCGCTTCGCCGAGCACGGCGTCGCCGACCGCTGCGCCGTGCGCCAGGCCGACATGTACCGGCTGCCATTGCCTGACCAAGCCTTCGACGTGGTCGCCTTGCAGATGGTGCTGCACTACGCCGAGGACCCCGCGGCCGCGCTGGCCGAGGCCGCCCGCGTGCTCCGCCCCGACGGGCTGCTGGTGGTGGTGGACCTCGAAGCGCACGGGCACCCGGAGCTGCTGGAGCGCCACGCCCACCGCTGGCCCGGCTTCGACGACGCGGCGCTGGCCGGCTGGCTCGGCGCCGTGGGCTGCGCGCCGCTGCCGCCGCGGGTGGTGGAAGGCGCGCTGCCCGTCCGCCTTTGGCCGGCCCGCCGCACCCTGGGCCGCGTTTCCGCCCCCGCCGCCGTTCTGACCTTCTGACCGCTGCTTAGGACTCACCGCGCATGGCTTCCCGCCGCCCGCACCTCCTCGACGCCCTCCGCGACCGCGTGCTGCTCTGCGACGGCGCCATGGGCAGCCGCGTGCAGGCGCTCGACCTCGACACGGACCGCGACTTCTGGGGCAAGGAGAACTGCACGGAGGTGCTGAACCTGTCGCGCCCCGACCTCGTCCGCGAGATCCACCGCGGCTACTTCGAGGCCGGCGCCGACATGGTGCTGACCAACTCCTTCGGCGGCTCGCCGGTGACGCTCGGCGAGTTCGAGCTGGAGGACAAGGCGTTCGAGATCAACAAGCTCTCTGTCGAGCTGGCGCGCGAGGCGGCGGAGGGCTTCTCGGACGGCCGGCACCGCTGGGTGATCGGCGACATCGGGCCGGGCACCAAGCTGCCGAGCCTCGGCAACATCGCCTACGACGCGTTGGAAGCGGCGCTGGTGGAGCAATGCCGCGGCTTGATCGCCGGCGGCGCCGACGCGATCCTGACCGAAACCAACCAGGACACGCTGTTCATCAAGGCCGCGGTGAACGCGGCCAAGATCGCCCGCGCCGAAGCGGGGACCGACACGCCGATCTTCGTGCAGGTCACGGTGGAGACCACCGGCACCCTGCTGGTGGGGCCCGACATCGGCGCGGCGGCGGCGGTGGTCCACGCGCTGGACGTGCCGTTGATGGGGCTGAACTGCGCCACCGGGCCGCAGGAGATGGCGGAGCACGTGCGCTGGCTGTCGCGCAACTGGCCGGGCTTAGTGAGCGTGCAGCCGAACGCCGGGCTGCCGGAGCTGGTGGACGGCAAGACGCACTACCCGCTGGGCGCGGCGGAGCTGGCCTCTTGGATGGAGCGCTTCGTCCAGGAGGACGGGCTGAACCTGATCGGCGGCTGCTGCGGAACCTCCGTCCCGCACATCCAGGCGCTCGACGCCATGCTGCGCCGGCTCGACGGCGGCAAGGGGTTCCGCCCCGCCCCGGCCAAGCGCACGGCGGTCTGGGTGCCCTCGGTCGCCTCGCTCTACGCGGCGACGCCCTTGCGGCAAGAGAACAGCTACTTCTCCATCGGCGAGCGCTGCAACGCCAACGGCTCCAAGGCGTGGCGCGAGCGGCAGGCGGCCGGGGACTGGGACGGCTGCGTTTCCATAGGCCGTGAGCAGGTGGCGGAGGGCTCAAACTCGCTCGACGTCTGCACCGCCTTCGTCGGCCGGGACGAGATGGCGGAGATGGACGAGGTGATCCGCCGCTTCACCTCCAGCGTCAACGCGCCGCTGGTGATCGACAGCACGGAAACGCCGGTGATCGAGTCGGCGCTGAAGCTGCACGGCGGCAAGCCCATCATAAACTCCATCAACTTCGAGGACGGCGAGCAGGCGGCGCACGACCGGCTGCTGCTGGCCAAGAAGTTCGGCGCCGCCGTGATCGCGCTCACCATCGACGAGGTGGGCATGGCGAAGACGGCGGAGGACAAGCTCCGCATCGCCCGGCGATTGGTGGAGTTCGCCTGCACCAAGCACGGCCTGCCGCAATCCGACCTGCTGATCGACCCGCTGACCTTCACCATCGCCACCGGCAACGAGGACGACCGCAAGCTCGGGCAGTGGACGCTGGAGGGCATCCGCATGATCCGGCAGGAGTTCCCGGACATCCAGATCATCCTCGGCCTGTCCAACATCTCCTTCGGCCTGAACCCGGCGGCGCGGCACGTGCTGAACAGCGTGTTCCTCGACCACGCGGTGAAGGCCGGCATGAGCGGCGCCATCGTCCACGTCTCCAAGATCAAGCCGCTGCACCTGATCCCGCCGGAGGAGGTGGAGGTGGTGGAGGACCTGATCTTCGACCGCCGCCGCGAGGGCTACGACCCCTTGCAGAAGGTGCTGGAGATCTTCTCCGGCCGGAAGGCCGCCGACACCGTCCGCAAAGCGCGGGCCGAGACCGCGGAAGGCCGCCTCAAGGACCGCATCGTGGACGGCGACCGCAAGGGGCTGGAGGACGACCTCGCCGAGGCGATGAACAACGGCATGGCGCCGCTCGACATCATCAACACCGTGCTGCTGGACGGCATGAAGGTGGTGGGCGAGCTGTTCGGCGCCGGCAAGATGCAGCTCCCCTTCGTGCTGCAATCGGCCGAGACCATGAAGGCCGCGGTGGCGTACCTGGAGCCGCACATGGAGCGGGTGGAGGGCCAGGAGAAGGGCACCATCGTCCTCGCCACGGTGAAGGGCGACGTCCACGACATCGGCAAGAACCTCGTGGACATCATCCTGACCAACAACGGCTACCGGGTGGTGAACCTCGGCATCAAGGTGCCGCTGGCCGACATGGTGGCGGCGGTGAAGCAGCACCGGGCGCACGCCATCGGCATGTCCGGCCTCCTGGTGAAGTCCACCGTGGTGATGCGCGAGAACCTGGAGGAGATGAGCCGCCAGGGGCTTGAGGTGCCCGTGCTGCTCGGCGGCGCCGCTCTGACGCGCAACTACGTCGAGGACGACTGCGCCCGCGCCTACGCCACCGAAGGCCGCGCCTTCGGCCGCGTCGCCTACGCCCGCGACGCCTTCGACGGCCTGCACCTGATGGACCGGGTGACGGGCAACGGCTTCGACGACTACCTCGCCGCGCTGCAGGCCAAGCGGAAGGGCAAGGCGCGCAACGAGAAGCGCACCCTCGGCACCGCGGACCCGCGCGGCTTCGCCCCGGTGGACGTGAACTACGCCCAGGAGCGCCGCCGCCGCGTCACCGCCGGCGAACCGATCCCCGACCCGCCCTTCTGGGGCGCGCGCGTCATCGAGTCGGCGCCCAAGGCCGTCGTGCCCTTCATCAACGAGCGCAGCCTCTACCAATTCCAGTGGGGCTTCCGGAAGCAGGGCAAGACCCTGGAAGACTTCCTCGGCTGGGCGAAGCAGGAGCTGCGCCCGGTGCTGAAGCGGATGCTGGCGCTGGCCGAGGCCGAGAACATCCTCAGGCCCCAGGCCATCTACGGCTACTGGAAGTGCGCGGGGCAGGGGAACGACCTCGTCCTCTTCGAGCCGGACGGCGTCACCGAGGCGTGCCGCTTCACGCTGCCGCGGCAGCCCAAGCAGGACGGAGAATGCATCGCCGACTTCGTGCGCGACATCGAGGACGGCCCGAACGCGCGCGACGTGATCGGCCTCCAGGTCGTCACCGTCGGCCAGAAGGCGTCCGACATCGCCCGGACCTGGTTCGAGGACAACCGCTACCAGGACTACCTCTACCTGCACGGCCTCTCGGTGGAGATGGCTGAGGCGATGGCGGAGTACGTCCACAAGCGCATCCGCGCCGAATGGGGCTTCGGGGCCGAGGACGACCGCGACATGGACCGCATGTTGCAGCAGGGCTACCGCGGCGGCCGCTACTCCTTCGGCTACCCGGCTTGCCCGAAGCTGGAGGACCAGGCGCCGCTGCTCAGGCTGCTGGACGCGGAGCGCGTCGGCGTTTCGCTCTCGGACGAGTGGCAGTTGCACCCTGAGCAGTCCACGAGCGCCATCGTGCTGCACCACCCGCGGGCGAAGTATTTCTCGGTCTAGCGGCGGCTGGGTTAGAGTCCGCGGCCGGGTCTGCTTCGGTCGCGGGGGGACGCGAGATGACGGTCTTGTTGGCGGCGGCGCTCCCGCTCGGCTTGTTGGCGGCGGCGTGGAGCGCCGGATTCTTCTGGTCGTGGTCTTTCACGGTCATGCTGGGCCTCTCCGCGGCACGGCCGGAGGCCGCCGTCGAGGCGATGCGCGCGGTTAACGCGAACATCACCGGCCCGTCCTTCGCGTTCGTCTTCTTCGGCCCCGCCGTCTTCGCCGCCCTTGCCGCCGCCCTGGCCTTCGCGGCCGGGTGGGGCGCGGCGGCGTCGTGGGCGCTCGCGGAGGCGGTCCTCTACGGCGCGGGGGTGGTCGGCGTGACCGTCGCCGCGAACCTGCCGCTGAACGCGGCGCTGGCGGCCGCGCCGCTCGCGCCGGACACGGCGGCGGAGGTGTGGCGCGCCTTCGCCGGTCCGTGGACCGCTTGGAACCACCTTCGCACGGGCGCGGCGTCGCTCGCCTTCGCCGCCCTGGCGGCCGCCGGGGCGCTGGCGATCCGGGGTTGATCGCGGGGACGCCGCTACGCCGTCCGCAAAAAACCGCGGCCCGCCGCGGGGGTTGCCGTCCCCCGCCGGCCCGGTGCAAGAACCGCCCGCCGCCGGAGCCCGGAAGCCTGCCCCTTGGTGCCTGACGCCGCCCTCCGAAGACCCGCCGTGAGCCGCGCCGTCGCCACCGCCTTCGGGAGCGTGGCCGTGGCCGCGGCCGTCTTGGTGCTGAAGCTGCTCGCCTGGGGCTTGACGGGCAGCGTGGCGCTTCTCGCCGACGCGCTGGAAAGCGTGGTGAACGTGGTCGCGGCGCTCGCGGCGCTGGCGGCCGTGCGCTTCGCCGCCCTGCCCGCGGACGCCAACCACCCCTACGGCCACGCCAAGGCCGAGTACTTCTCGGCCGTGCTGGAAGGCGCGTTGATCGTGCTCGCGGCGGTGCTCATCCTCAACGAGGCCTGGGGCGCTTGGCAGGAGCCGCGCGCGCCGGAGCAGGCGGCGCTGGGCCTCGCCGTTTCGGTCGTCGCCACCGCGGCCAACGCCGCCTGGGCCGTCGTGCTCACGCGCCGCGGCAAGGCCCTGCGCTCGCCCGCGCTGCTCGCCGACGCGCAACACCTGTTCGCCGACGTCGTCACCTCCGCCGGGGTGATCCTCGGCGTCGCGGCGGTCGCCGCCACCGGCCTGCTGTGGCTCGACCCGCTGCTCGCCGCGCTCACCGCCGCCAACATCCTGTGGTCGGGCGGGCGGCTGGTCCGCGCCTCGGTGGGCGGCCTGATGGACGAAGCCGTCCAGCCCGAACTGCTGAGCCGCATCCGCGGCGCGCTCTCCGCCAGCGCCGACGGCGCGATCGAGGCGCACGACCTCCGCACCCGCCACGCCGGCCGCCTCACCTTCATCGAATTCCACCTCGTCGTGCCCGGCGCCATGCGGGTGGACGAGGCGCACGCGATCTGCGACCGCATCGAGGCCGCGCTGAAAGCGGAAGTGGACGGCGCCGTCATCACCATCCACGTCGAGCCGGAGGGCAAGGCGAAGCACCAGGGCGTGCTGGTGCTGTGACCGGGGCGCCGCCGCCGTCGCCCTTGCGCCGGCTGTCCTCCACCGCCCCGGCGCTCGGCTCCCTGCTGCTGCACGGCGCGGCGCTGGCCGCCCTCGCCGTCTTGCACATGCAAGACCGGCTGCCGGACACGCCGCGGGAGCGCGGCGTCGAGATCGTCTGGCAGGACAGCCCCGAGGACGCGGCTCCCGGCGCCGGGGCGGCAGCGCCGGCGGAGGCTTCGGAGGCGCCGGACCGGGGACCGGCGGCCGAGCCAGAGCAAGACCTGGCCCAGGCCCCCGCCGCGCAACCGCCGCCCGACCCGCAGGCGCGCGGGGAGCCCCCGACCGAGACGCCGCTTCCGGAGCCCCCGCTCGCGCGAACCCCGGAGCGTCCCGAGCAGGAACCGCCGCCGCAAGAGCCGCCGCTCGCCGAAGCCCCACCCGAGCCCGAGCCCGAGCCGCCGGCGGCCAAGCCGCCTCCGCCACCGCCTCTGGTCGCGGCGGCGCGGACGGCCTCGGACGCGATGGAGGACCGGCCCGCGCCGGCGCTGGAAGAGGCCCGGCCGCCCGACCTGCCGCTGCCGCCCCCCGTCGCGCCGGCGGCCCCGCCGCGACCCGCGCCGCCG
>NZ_BAAAFZ010000020.1:0-2893 GCF_039523795.1 Craurococcus roseus
CAACTCGGCCGGTACGCCGCATCAGCACAAGGCGGGGGTCAGCTGACGCATACGAACCACGCGCTCCGGCACGACTGGAACGAGCGGTTCGTCGAACTGGCGGGCGAGCGCGGCTGGGACCCGGCCGAGGCCGACAAGGACCAGAAGTACGCCATGGGGTGGTCGTCCGGCCCGAAGATGCCGGAGCGCTACGCGAAGCGGGCCATCAGGAAGCGGGCGAACGGGCGGATCTCGGCCATGCAGCGCAAGGCGCTCGGCGACGCATGACGGCCCGCCACGCCACCACAGCCCGGGCCCGCCTCCGCGGCGCGGGCTTCGTCACCGCGCGCTCCGGCGCCACAGTCGACAACTCGGGCCCGGTTTGGATCCTGTCCCCGGAAGACGAGATCTCCTGGGCGTCGATGCCGGCCATCGCCGAGCACCTCCTGGCCGCCACCCGCGAGTACGTCCGCGACCTGATCCGGAAAGGGTCGCCGACCTACGCCCGCAACCAACTCATGCTGCTCGCGCACACCCTCAGGCCCATCAAAGACCTGCTCCGGCCCCCGAACCTGGGCGAGGACGTCGGCGTCGAGGCGTTCTCGGCTGCCGAGCGGGACCTCAAGGGCAGGGTGGCGCCGGGGGTGGTGGGCGGGCACCTCGGGGCGTACCGCCGCTGGTACGTGTGGTGCGCCGACGCCGGCTTTGAAGGCTTCGATGAGGACGTGGCGACCGCCCTCAAAGAGCGGAGGTTCAAGACGAACCCGCGCGGGGTGGCCGTCCTCAGCCACGACCCGGACCGCGGCCCCCTCAACGACATCGAATTCGGCGCCCTGGTGGCGAAGCTCCGATCGCCGGCCGGCGAGGCGTTGCCGCCGGACCATCGCGCCGCTGCTTGGCTCTTCGTCGCCTTCGGCACCAACGCCAAGAACATGCGCCTGCTGCACGAGGACGATCTGCTCAAGACCGCCCTGGACGACGGCACCGCGGTCTTCGAGCTCCGCGTGTCGCGCATCAAGAAGCGCACGCCAGGCGAGCGCGACCAGTTCAAGACGCGGCCGCTGGACCCCCGGATCGGCCACGTGCTGGAGGCGCTGGTCGCGGCCAACGCCGAAACCCGCGCCTCCGACGCCGGTTGGGACGGCGCGCGCTTCGACCGGCCGCTGTTCGCCCGCCCCCGCGGCTCCGAGCGCCTGCTCGGCACCCCGTTAGAGCGCGGCGCCTACCGCCTGGGCAAGAACTACTCCCGCGAGGCGTTGCGGCTCGTCACCGGGGCGCTCGGCTTGCGCGCGTTCCCGTCCGGGGGACGCCTCCACCTGACTTCCCGCCGCCTGCGTTACAATTTCGTAGCGCGTCTCATGCGGTCGGGCGCGGCGTCGTTGGACGTGGCCGAGGCGCTGGGCCACACGGACGCGTCCCACGTTGTCGTCTACTTCAACGCCCGGTCGGACATCGTCGCCCGGCTCGATGAGAAGCTCGCGCTCCGCTTGGCGCCCTACGCGCAGGCGTTCCTGGGGACTGTCATCCGCTCGGAGGGCGAGGCGGCCCGGAGCGGCGACCCATCGAGGCGCATCGGGCACTTCGACAAGGAGACGCGCAGGATTGACGTCGTGAGGTCGTGCGGGAGCTTCGGGTACTGCGGCCTGTTCGCGCCGTTGGCCTGCTACACTTGCTCGTTGTTCCAGCCCTGGCTGGACGGGCCGCACCATGCCGTGCTCGCCGCGCTCCTCCTGCGGCGCGACCGCCAGATCGAGATAGGGGCCGATCCGAAGATCACGCAGATGCACGACCTCACGATATGCGCCGTCGCTGAGGTCGAGGAGCGCTGCCGCAAGACCAAGGGCGGGACCGCGGAGGACGCCGCGCGATGACCGGAAGGAGGTTCAGGAGCGCGGCCGAGAGGCGCGCCGAGGACAACTTGCGCGCCCTTGTGGCGGAGGCGCGGCGCACCGACCCGTTCGGCGCCGCCTCATGGGACGCGCTGGCCTGGCCGCTGCCCAATAAAAGTGCCTTTCAAAACCTGCCCTGGAGAGCGTTGAGGTAGATCAGGGAGCAGGCGAGCGCGGTGAAGGCGTGGTGGATGTCGATCCTGCGCTCGTAGCGGATGGCGAGGCGGCGGAAGCGGCTCATCCAAGCCAGCGTGCGTTCGACGACCCGCCTGTGCCTGCCCAGCCTCCGGCTGCCCTCGACCCCGCGGCGTGCGGTGCGCGGCTCGATGCGCCGACGGCGGCACGCGTCACGGCAGCGCCGGTGGTCGTAGGCTTTGTCGCCGTGCAGCTTGCCCGGCCTGCGGCGTGGTCGGCCCCGCTTGCCCGCGACCGGCGGGACGGCGTCGAGCAGGTCCTCGAAAGGGGCGCTGTCGTGGACGTTGGCCCCCGTCAGCAAGCGGGCGAGCGGGATGCCGCGCCGGTCGGTGGCGACGTGGCGCTCGGTGCCCGGCTTGCCGCGGTCCGTCGGGTTCGGCCCGACCGCGCCGCCCCCCTTTTCGCCGGGACGGAGGCGCTGTCCACGCAGGCCCGGCTCCAGTCGATCCGGTCCGCTCCCCGCAGCCGCCGCGGCCACTCGCGGTGCAGCCGGTCCCACACGCCCGCTTCCTGCCGGTCGCGCAGCCGCCGCCAGCAGGTCACGCCCGACCCGCAGCCCATCTCGCCGGGCAGCATCTCCCACGGGATGCCCGAGCGCAGCACGAAGACGATCCCCGCGAGCGCGGCCCGGTCTGGCACCCGCGGCCGCCCGCCCCGCGGCTTCGGCGGCTCGGGCGGCGGCAGCGGTTCGATGATCGTCCAGAGGTCGTCGGAAACAAGAGGCGCGGCCATGCCCCTCAAGTCGGGCCGGACCCACTCTGCGTCGAGGTTTTGAAAGGCGTTTGCTCTGTTGAAACCCTGGCCTGCCCTGGGGCGCTTGGGTCGGCTTT
>NZ_BAAAFZ010000021.1:0-66991 GCF_039523795.1 Craurococcus roseus
ATGGGGGCGCCGCTGCTCCGCCGCGTCGCCCGCCGCCGACCGTCCAACAGGCACTGAGCGGCCGGGGCGCCGCAGGCGAGGCGCGCCCCGGCGGCGCTTCAGCCCCGGTCGTCCGCCGCCGCGCCCAGCTCCGCCCGCAGTTCGTCTTCCAGGCTCGGCTCCTCCTCGCGGGCGATCTCTTCGCCGCGGGCCTGCTTTTCCGCCTCTTCGGGGCTGCGCGCCACGTTCACCGTGACCGGCAGTTGCACCTCCGGGTGCAGCTCGACGCGCACCGTGGTCAGCCCCACGGCCTTGATCGGCTGCTCCAGCAGCACCTGCTGGCGGGTGATGGACAGCCCGCCCGCGGTGCAGGCTTCCGCGATGTCGCGCGCCGAAACCGAGCCGTAGAGCCCGCCGCCCTCGCCCGCCGAGCGGATGATGGTGACGGAAAGCCCCTGCACGCGCTCGGCCACCCGCTCCGCCTCCTCGCGGCGCTTCAGGTTCTGCGCCTCGAGCTGGGCACGCTGCTCTTCGAAGCGCGCCAGATTGTCCTTGTTGGCGCGGATCGCCTTGCCCTGGGGCAGGAGGAAGTTGCGGGCGTAGCCGGGGCGGACCTTCACCACCTCGCCCATTTGCCCGAGCTTGTCCACGCGTTGCATCAAGATGAGTTCGATCATCGTTCAGGCCCTTTTCAAACGGAAGGCGGCGCCGGGGCGCGCCGCCGGAACTGGTCGTAGAGGCCGAGCCCGACCAAGGCCGGCCCCATCACTTGCAGGAACAACGCCAGCAGCACGTAGAACAGCGCCAGCATCGGCACCCGTCCCGCCCGGCCCTTCGCCCGCGCGTGGACACCGGCGACTCCCATGACCAACAGCGGCACCAAGAGCAGCAGCAGCGCCGAAACCGGAGCCGCGTCCGCTTCCGCGGGGACGGCAAGGAACGCGCCGGTGGCCAGCGCAGGCAGCAGCGGGTACCAGCCGGGCAGGCGCACCGCGGACGGGTCGGGCAAGGGCGGCACGGCGACGCCCCACCGCAGCAGGGCCCGCCGCGCCGCGAAGCCGTTGCCCAACAGCGCCACGGCCGACAGGAAACCGATCGCCGCCGCCTTCACCCGCACCACTTGGCTCAGCACCGGCTCGGGGACGGCGAAGCCGGCACGGCCCAGCGTCGTTTCGAGCATCGCCCGCATGGTGGCTTGCAGGCCCTCGCCGCCGGCCAGGAACAGCACCGCGAGCAGCAACACCGCCACCGGCCACAAGCCGAGCAACGCCAGGGGCAACGCCGGCTGGAACGCGCCGCCCGCGCCGCGCAGCCCCGCCGCCAGCAGCAGCGCCGCCGGCGCGCCGAACAGCGCAAGGAACGCCAAGGCCGCCGCGAAGCCGCTCAAGGTCCAAAGCAGCGCGACCGCCAGCGCCACCGCCGCTGCCGCGACGCCGGGACCGAAGCCCAGGCCGGCCGCGAACAAGGGGAAAGGGGACAGCCAAAACAGCGCCGCGCCCAAAGGCAGCCCGCGGAGGGCCCAAAGGGCGGCGGCGGCGGCGGCGAAGCCGGCGGCGCCCACGGCCAACAGCCGCGGGTCCGACAGGAGCCCAGGTCCTTGCGGCCGCGTTCCCGACACCGCCTTCACCCTCCGCGGCCCGACCGGCGCCGCCGCCCGGGGGCGGCAGCGCCCGGCCGGCGGCCGGAACCCGCCCTAGTCGTTGATGACGTAAGGCAGCAGCGCCAGGAAGCGGGCGCGCTTGATGGCCAGCGCCAGTTCGCGCTGCTTCTTGGCGCTCACCGCGGTGATGCGGCTCGGCACGATCTTGCCGCGCTCCGACAGGAAGCGGGACAGGAGGCGCACGTCCTTGTAGTCGATCTTCGGCGCGTTCGGGCCGGAGAACGGGCAGGACTTGCGGCGGCGGTAGAAGGGCCGGCGGGCGCCGACGGCAGGGCGGCGCGCGGCGGGGCTCGGCTCGGTGCCGGCCTGGATCTGGTCGGACATGCTTGGTTACTCCTCGGAGCCCGGCGCCGGCGTTTCTATCTCCTCGCGCGGGCGGGCGCGGAATTCCTCGCGTTCGTCGCTCCGCTCGCGGGTGCGGCCGGAGCCGAAGCGCCCGGCCGGGCGCGGGCCTCGGAAGCCGCGGTCGCGGTCGCGCTCGTCGCTGCGGCGGGACAGGATGGCGGAAGGCGCCTCGTCGATCGCTTCGACGCGCAGCGTCATCTCGCGCAGCACGTCCTCGTGCAAGCCGAGTTGGCGCCGCGCTTCCTGCACTGCGGCCGGCGGCGCGTCGATGCCGAGGAGCATGTAGTGCGCCTTGCGGTTCTTCTTGATGCGGTACGCCAAGCCGCGCAGGCCCCAGTACTCGCGCTTGCGAACCTCACCGCCCCCCTCGACGACCGAGGCGGCGACCTGGTCGGCGATGGCTTCGACCTGCTGTTGCGTGACGTCATTGCGCGCGATGAGCACGCATTCGTAAAGCGGCATGTGTCCCCTCTGGCTGGCTCAGCCCCGCACCCGGAACGGGCGCCAAAACGGGCATAGCCGCGCGCGGTGCCTCCGCGGCGGCAGGGAAGCGGGGCGTTAAGCACAAACGCGCGTGAGGGGCAAGGGCGGCGTCGCCGCGGCGACGGGTCGCCCGGTCGGCTCGACGACAACCAACGGCGATTCACATTTTCAGGAACGAGCAACCATTCCTTTTGCGGCGGAGCGTTCCGTGCCAACTCTCGACGCAACCATCGCGCGTACGCTTCCGCGGGCGGAGGTGTGATGATTCAGGTCGTTGCGGCGAACCCGGTCGTTCCGGCAGAGCCCTTATGGAAGGCCCCGAGCCTCGCCATCGAGCGGGCGACGAACTGGGACCGGGTGTCGGTCGCCGTCTTCCGACGGGGCAACGGGGAGGGCATGTGGCGCAATCCTTGGCACCGCATCGTTCTTTCTGCAGCGCTGATCGGCCCCATCGCGCAAAGCTTCGACGGTGGCCCCACCCGTCGCTTCACGCTGCGTCCGGGCACCCTCGGCTTCTACCCCGCCGGCATCCAGGTCGGGGTGTCGCACGGGCCAGGCAGGGTGTTCCAAGTCCTACAGGACCCACTCTTATACCGCGACCTGATGGCGGAAGTCGGCGGTGGGACATCCATCGGACCGATCAGCGACTTCGCGGACCCCTTGGTCGAGCAAATCGTGCGCAGCTTGGCGCTGGAGGTCGGGAGCGACCCAGCGGACCGCTTGCTGGTGGACGGCTTGAGCGTGGCCTTAGCGGTGCAACTCACGCGCCGGTTCTCGGCCGCCTGGAAGCCGCAAGACCCCGAGGCGCGCGGCTTGTCGCGCGAACGGCTCTGGCGCGTGCTGGACCACATCGAGGCGCATCTCGGCGAAGAACTATCGTTGGTTGAGCTCGCCAACGTCGCTTGCCTCAGCCCCTTCCATTTCAGCCGCTGTTTCAAGCAATCGATGGGTGTCGGGCTGCAGCGCTACGTTGTCGGGCGCCGCGTAGAACGGGCGCGGGAGATGATCCGCCGGACGACCGAGCCGCTCGCGGCCATAGCGCAGGCGCTCGGCTTCTCCGACCAAAGCCACTTCACCCAGGTGTTCCGGCGCGAAACCGGGGCGACCCCCGCCCGATTTCGCGCCGCCACGGTGGCCTGAAGGGCGCCGCGGCCCTTGCCCGGCAGGTCAGCAAGAATCCACCAGACCTCGGCAATCCCCTCCGAGCCCGGCCGCCCCCCCACTCCTAGGATGCCAGCGTGGGGTCGATCCGGTTCACCGGCATGGACAGCGGAGCGAAGGAACGAGACGAGGGCGCCGCCGCGGCGACGCTGCGGGCCGCAGCTCTGGACCGCCTGCGACAGGCGGCAGCGGGCCGCGACGCGGAGCGCTTCGAGAGGCTCGTCTGGGCGGCGCTCGACCTCCTCGACTGCGCCCGGTCCGTGTCCGGGCACCGGAACGGCGGCCCGCGTCCGATCGCAAGCAAGGAGGAGTATTCCGTGTTCCGCAAGCTCACCGCCGAGTTCCTCGGCACCCTCTGGCTGGTCCTGGGGGGGTGCGGCGCCGCCGTGCTCGCCGCCAAATTCCCGGAGGTCGGCATCGGCCTCGTGGGCGTCTCGTTCGCCTTCGGCCTCACCGTGCTCACCATGGCCTACACCATCGGCCACATCTCCGGCTGCCACCTGAACCCCGCCGTCACGCTCGGCTTGGTCGCCGCGGGGCGGTTCAAGCCGTCCCAGGCGCCGGGTTACGTCGCGGCGCAGGTGCTCGGCGCCGTCGCCGGCGCGGCGGTCCTGTTCGTCATCGCCTCCGGCAAGGCCGGCTTCGACGCCGCCGCCGGCTTCGCCACCAACGGCTATGGCGCCGCCTCGCCGGGTGGCTACGGCTTCGCCGCGGCCCTGCTCACCGAAATGGCGATGACGTTCTTCTTCCTGCTCATCATCCTGGGCGCCACCTCCGAGCGCGCGCCCAAGGACTTCGCGCCCATCGCCATCGGCCTGGGCCTGACCCTGGTTCACCTGATCAGCATCCCGGTGACAAACACCTCGGTGAACCCGGCGCGTTCCACTGGCGTCGCGCTGTTCGGGCCGGACGCCGCCTTCGCGCAGCTTTGGCTTTTCTGGGTGGCGCCGATCGCCGGCGCGGCGGCGGCCGGCTTGGTGCATGCCTGGCTGGGCGCCGAGGACAGCGCGGCCGACCGCGAAGCCGCGGTGCGGGAAGCCATGCGCTCGGCCGGCGAGGCCCTGGCGCCCGCCACGGCGCGCGAGCCGCGCTGAACTGCTCCGCCGCGCGGCCGGAACCGCGGCCGGGAAGCCCGCCTTCCCGGCCGCGGTGCCCCCCGCTACGCAGCCGCCTTCTTCCCGGACGCCTTTTCGAGCGCCGACCATGTTTCCGGCGAGACGATGCCGTCCGCCACGAGCTGGCGCTCGGAGTGGAAGCGCAGAACGGCCACCTCGGTACCGGGTCCGAAATCGCCGTCAATCGCCACGGCGAAGCCCAGGTCCCGGAGCAAGGACTGCAGCCGCGCCACGCCCTCGCCCTTGGAGCCGCGCCGCAGCACCGGGCGGTCGTCGTTGGCGGCCACCGCGCCCGAGAGCGGTATGCCTTCGATCCGCGCCAGCGCCGCCTTGGCCTTCGCCGCCAGGGTGCGCCGGTCCTCCAGCCCGTTCAGGCCGCCGTTGATCAGCTTTGTGACCCGCAACAGGTCGTCACGGTCGCAGGCTTCGTTGATCTTCCGGCGCTTCCAGTATTCGCAAGCGATTCGGGACGAGAGCACAGGCTCGGCCGCCCGCGCCGGGTCGGCCACCAAGTCGACGCTCAGCGCCTCGCCTTACTCCCGGTAGTTCGCCCGCTCGGTGAGCTGTAGCAGTCCGCGCCCCTTGAAGCGCCGGCCGTCGCCTGGCTCCGTGTTGCCGAGGTCTTTCCGGCCTTCGTAGGCGTCACCGCTGGCGAACTCCTCGGTGGTGCGGAACCCCGCGGACTCGTGGCAGGTCTGAGCCAGGAAATGCGCGATCCGCAGGCGGTCGGTGATGCCGTAGCCTTCGAGCGCCGGCCGCAACGCCTCGCCGACCTCGGCGATGATCGCGTCCTGGCGTTCCGCGGCCTTGCCGCTGAACCGGGGCGCGACCTCGCGCATCGTCTGGCTATCTATGGTAATCATGGGCGGCGTCTTCCCCCTGCATCGGCAAGGGCGCAGTCCATCGTGCGCTCGCCGGCTCGCAGGCGGCCGTGACGCGGCGCACAACCTGGGGCGCCGCGTCCGCTCCCTCCTCAACGGATCGAGACGGTCAACCGGTACGCGGCGTTGCCGCGCGTGGAGCCGACGACGAGGTGGGCGCCCGTCCGCAGGAGCACGCCCGTCCACCGGGTCGCGTCGTCGCCTTCCCCAGCGCCGGGCAGCGCCTCCCCGGCGACCTCCGGGATGGAGGCCTTGATCTCCGGCACGGCGCCCGGGGCGTACACCTGGAACACGGCGTCGCGCTCCAGGGCGGCGATGCGCAGGGTCATGCGCTGGCCGCCGCGCGCCTGGAAGGAGTAGAGCGCGCGTTCGCCGCGGACCACCGCCCCGCGCACTTCGGCCCCCGACGCGCCGCGCGCGAACCGGACAAGCTCCGCCGTTTGCGCCCACGCGTGGCGATCGATGGCGCCCAACACAGCGGCGAACCCGAGCGTTGCTACCCGCCAACGCGACCGAACCGCCTCCAGAACGCCATCCTGCTCCACACCGTTTCCTTCACGGCAGCACCCCGCGGGCCGGGATGGGCGTCAGCCGGGACACGGTCGGAGTCGACCGCGTGCTTGTTCCGCGTACGCAGCATCGTCCCGGCTGAGGCGCTGGCTCGTCGGCCACACCCGGCGCAGGACGGCCCGCACGCCCCAACACAATCGATGACAAACCGCTGACGTTTCGCTTAAACACCGCCGATACATCCCATCTGGGTGCATTGCGGCCTTGCTCCATCCATCGTTGGTTGCCCTCGCATTGCTGTCGCTCGCCGCGTGCGGTCCGCGTTATTCGCCGGACACCTACGCCACCCGCGCGGTGCAGCAGGCCAACAAGGTTGAGCAGGCTACCGTCGTCGGCCGCCGCCAAGTGAAGGTGAGCGCGGAGGGCTCGACCGGCGCCGCCACCGGCGCCGCGGCCGGCGGCGTGCTGGGCGCGCAAGCGCCGGGCGCCGGCATCGTGTCCGCGCTGGGTGGCGTCGGCGGCGCCTTGGTGGGCGGGCTGGTCGGCACCGCCGCCGAGCACACGGTGGTGGACACCCGCGCCTTCGAGTACGTGGTCCGCACCACCAAGGGCGACCTGCTTTCCGTCACCCAGGCGGACGCGACGCCGCTGGCCATCGGGCAGAACGTGCTGCTGATCGCCGGCAACCAAGCGCGCATCGTGCCCGACTACACCTTCGAGCCCGCCGCGACCGCCGCCCGCGCCGAAGCGCCGCGGCCGGCGCAGCCGGCGCCCGCACCCGCGGCGGCGGAGCCGGCCACGGCGCCGCCTTCGCAGGACGTCGCGCCGCCGCCCGCCCCCGTGACACCGCCTTCAGTGGCCGGCTTCTGACGCCGGTCGCTGAAGGCGGTGGCGGTGGCGGTGGCGCGGCATCCGGCCGGTTCGCGGCGGACCCTGGGCGGTCTCGACGCGCGGGCCGCCGCCCCCCCCCAGCGCCCGGGCTCGTTCTCGCGCGTGCGTTGACACGTCCCTGACCCGCGTATAGGGCCGCCCCTCCTGCCGCGACGGGAGCGCCGCGCGGCCCGAGAGGAAACCCCAATGGCCCTCGCCTTCGTCTTCCCCGGCCAGGGGAGCCAAGCCACCGGCATGGGACGCGACCTCGCCGCCGCCTTCCCCATAGCCCGCGAAACCTTTCAGGAGGCGGACGAGGCGCTCAAGCAGAAGCTCTCGCGCCTGATGTTCGAGGGGCCGCCGGAGGAGCTGACGCTCACCGCCAACGCCCAGCCCGCGCTGATGGCGCACTCGGTCGCCGTGCTGCGCGTGCTGGAGCGCGAGGGCGGCTTCGACCTCGCGTCCCGCGTCGCCCTGGTCGCCGGCCACTCGCTCGGCGAGTACAGCGCGCTGACCGCCGCCCGCGCCTTCTCCCTGCCCACCGCCGCCCGGCTGCTGCGCCTGCGCGGCGAGGCCATGCAGCGCGCCACACCGCCCGGCACCGGCGCCATGGCCGCGCTGCTGGGCGCCGAAGCGGAGCAGGCCTTGGCCATCTGCGCCGAGGCCGCAACCGATCCGGAGACGGGCGAGCGCGAGGTGGTGGAGGTCGCCAACGACAACGGCGGCGGCCAAGTGGTCGTCTCCGGCGCCAAGGCTGCGGTGGAGCGCGCGGTGGAGGCGGCGAAGGCCGCGGGCGTGAAGCGCGCCATGCTGCTGCCCGTGTCCGCGCCCTTCCACTGCGCCCTGATGTCTCCCGCCGCCGACGCCATGGCCGAGGCGTTGGAGGACGCGGGGATCGCGCGGCCCGTCGTGCCCGTCGTCGCCAACGTCAGCGCCGACAAGGCGACCGACCCGGCGGAGATCCGCGGCCTCCTGGTCAAGCAGGTGACGGCCACCGTGCGCTGGCGCGAATGCGTCGCCGCCATGGTGGCGATGGGCTGCGACCGCTTCGCCGAGCTGGGCGCCGGCAAGGTGCTGACCGGCCTGATGAAGCGAAACGCGCCGGACGCCCAGGCCGCGGCCGTAGGCACGCCGGCCGACGTCGAGGCGTTCCTGAAGACGCTATAGCCGTGCCGGCGCCGGCCACCGCCATCGCCCTCTCCGACCGGGAGGACGAGGAGACAAAAAAGGCCGTCGAAGACGGGTTGATCGCCTTCAACGCGGCCGTGCGACCCAACGACTGGCGGCCGCTGACGCTCTCGGTGCGCCGGGACGGGGAGACCGAGCCGGCGGGTGGGTTGGCCGGCCGCACCTTTTTCGGATGGCTGTTCGTGGCCTACTTCCACTTGCCCGCTGGCCTGCGCGGGCAAGGTTTGGGCAAGGAGTTGCTCCGCCACGCCGAGGACGAGGCGCCCGCCCGGGGCCGCGCCGGCGCGTCCCTCAGCACCTTCAGCTTCCAGGCGCGCGGCTTCTACGAGAGGCAGGGCTACGGCGTGTTCGGCTCCATCCCCGACTTCCCGCCGGGCCACGCCTGCTTCTTCCTGTCCAAGCGCCTCGACGCGCTACCGCCCGCATGATCGGAGTCCGCGCACCATGTTCGACCTGACCGGCAAGGCCGCCCTCGTCACCGGCGCCACCGGCGGCATCGGCGCTGCCACCGCGCGCGCGCTGCACGCCCAAGGCGCGCGCGTGGCCGTGACCGGCCGCCGCGCTGCGGAGTTGGTGGCTCTCGCCGCCGAGCTGGACGGAAGGGCCTTGGTCGCCCCCGCGGACCTTTCGGACGCCGCGGCGCCCGCCGCCCTGGTGGAGCGCGTGGAAGCGGAGTTCGGCGCGCTCGACATCCTGGTGAACAACGCCGGCCTCACCCGCGACATGCTAGCACTGCGCATGGGCGACGCCGACTGGGCCGCGGTGCTGGAGGTGGACTTGACGGCGCCCTTCCGCCTCGCCCGCGCCGCGCTGCGCGGCATGATGAAGCGCCGCCACGGGCGGATCGTCTCCATCGCCTCCATCGTGGGCACCACCGGCAACGCGGGGCAGGCCAACTACGCCGCCGCAAAGGCCGGCCTGGTCGGCATGAGCAAGTCGCTGGCGCAGGAGGTGGCGACGCGCGGCATAACCGTGAACGTCGTGGCGCCCGGCTTCGTGAAGACGGCGATGACGGACGCGCTCGGCGAGGCGCAGCGCGCCAAGCTGCTGGAGCGCATCCCGACGGGCCGGATGGGCGCGCCGGAGGACATCGCCGCCGCCGTGGCCTACCTTTCCAGCGCGGAAGCCGGTTGGATCACCGGCCAGACGCTACACGTGAACGGCGGCATGGCGATGGTCTGAGGTCGAACCGGGCCGCAACCGCCTGGGCGGCGGCGTGTTGGAGCGGCACGCTCGCACAGGAGGCCCCGCCGTGGCGGACACGACGATCATCAAGGTTGACGGCAACCACTCGCCGAAGGGCAAGGACGGGCAGAAGTACCTCGCCAACGGCCGCACGGTTTCGATGCGCTTGTGGGAGAAGGAGACCCCCGGCCCCGCTAAGCCGCCGGTCCGTCGCGATTACGAAACGGTCGGTTACGCCATCGCCGGCCGCGCCGAATTGACGATCGAAGGCCAGACGGTGCTGCTGGAGGCCGCGAATTCCTGGGTCGTCCCCAAGGGCGCGGAGCACAGCTACCGCATCCTGGAGGAGTTCACCGCGGTCGAAGCCACCTCGCCGCCCGCCGAGGTCCACGGCCGCGACAAGGGCTAACGCCCGGCGGCGGACGGGAACGCTGCGCGTTTCGCGGAACGCGCCGGCCACGCCCATTTACGAGGCTCCCGGAGGACACCACCGCCATGACCCAGTTCGTCGAGTTCGCGCGCTTCGCCCCGAAGGACAAGGCCGTTGGGGCGTCGCCGCCCCGCATCTCCGTCAACGTCGAGCACATCACGGCCATAGTGGCGCATCCCGACGGCGGCACCCTGCTCCGCTTCGTCGGCAGCGGCAACGATGAGCGCGTGGACGAGGAGTACCCCGTCGTGATGCGGACCCTGAACCGATGAACCGGGCCGCCGACCGGCTCCACCGGCGGGCCAAGCACCCGCGCGGCGAAGACGAGCGGCGCATGCTCGCACGCTGTTCCGCGTCCGACCGGTCCCGCTGCGCTGATCCCGGGCGCCGCGCTGGGCGGCCGCCGCAGGGGGTTGCCCTCCCCGCAATCCGCGCCTAGGCCCCTCCCGGCTTCCATGGTAAGCCCCCGGCCCGAAGCCGGTCGGGCGTCCCGAAGGGCATACCCAATGAAGGCGCCCCGCCGCGGTCAGGGGCGCCTCCCCCAATTCGCAGCGCCGCAAGATGGAGAGTTTCACGCGATGAGCGAAACCGCCGAGAAGGTCAAGAAGATCGTCGTCGAGCACCTCGGCGTGGACGAAGGCAAGGTCACCCCGGAGGCGTCCTTCATCGACGACCTCGGCGCCGACAGCCTGGACACGGTGGAGTTGGTGATGGCGTTCGAGGAGGCGTTCGGCGTGGAGATCCCGGACGACGCCGCCGAAAAGATCACCACCGTCAAGGACGCCATCGACTACATCGAAGGCCAGAAGGCCGCCTGAGCGGCGCCGGCGGGAACGGGAAAGGACGGAGGCCGCAAGGGTGTTCGCGCACAATGCCGCGCCGCGGCGCGTGGTCGTCACGGGCATGGGCATCGCCTGCCCGCTCGGCGTCGGCGTCGGCCATGTCTGGCGGCGGCTGATCGCCGGCGAGAGCGGCATCTCCGCCATCCAATCCTTCGACACGAAGGACCTTCCGGCCAAGATCGCGGGCCAAGTGCCGCAAGGCACCCGCGCCGACGGCGGGCTGGACCTGGGCGAGTGGGTGCCGGTCAAGGACCAGAAAAAGATGGACCGCTTCATCCAGCTCGCCCTCGTGGCGGCGCAGGAGGCGGTCGAGGACAGCGGCTGGGCGGCCGAAACGGACGAGGACCGCACCGCCGCCGGCGTGATGATCGGCTCCGGCATCGGCGGGCTGACCACCATCTACGAGGCGTCGCAGGTGGTGGGCTCCGGCCGCGCCAAGCGCATCTCGCCCTTCTTCATCCCGAGCGCGCTGATCAACCTCGCCTCCGGCCACGTCTCCATCAAGTACGGGTTGAAGGGGCCGAACCACTCGGCCGTTACCGCTTGCGCCACCGGCGTCCACGCTTTGGGCGACGCGGCGCGGCTGATCGCGCTCGGCGACGCCGACGTTATGGTGGCCGGCGGCGCGGAAGCGGCGGTGAGCGAGATCGGCATGGCCGGCTTCTGCGCGTCCCGCGCGCTGTCCACCGGCTACAACGACACGCCAAGGGAGGCGTCCCGCCCTTGGGACGAGGGCCGCGACGGCTTCGTCATGGGCGAGGGCGCCGGTGTCCTGGTGTTGGAGGAGTTGGAGCACGCGCGCAAGCGCGGCGCCAAGGTCTACGCCGAGGTCATCGGCTACGGCATGTCCGGTGACGCCTACCACATCACCGCGCCGTCCGAGAGCGGCGACGGCGCCTTCCGCGCCATGCGCGCGGCGCTGAAGAGCGCCGGCGTTTCCCCGGAGCAGGTGCAGTACGTCAACGCGCACGGCACCTCCACCCCGCTCGGCGACGACCTGGAGCTGGGCGCGGTGGAACGCCTGTGGGGCGACGCGGCGGGCGGCTTGGCCATGTCCTCCACCAAGTCGGCGATCGGCCACCTGCTCGGCGCCGCCGGAGCCGTGGAGGGCATCTTCTCCATCCTGGCGATCCGCGACGGCGTGGCGCCGCCCACCCTCAACCTGGAGAAGCCTTCGCGCGAAAGCGCGATCGACCGCGTGGCCAAGCACGCGCAGGAGCGGCGGATCGAGGTGGCGCTGTCGAACAGCTTCGGCTTCGGCGGCACCAACGCCAGCATCGTATTCCGCGGCGCGCCTTGATCCTTTAGCCGCACCATGGGCCGGACCATCCGCGTCCTGGGCGGCGCGCTGCTGCTGCTCGTCCTCGCGGCCGGCGCGGCCGCTTGGTTCGGCTGGCGCGCCTACACGGCGCCCGGCCCGCTGGCCGCGCCGGCGCAGGTGGTGGTGCCGCGCGGCGGGACGGAAGCGGTGGGCGCGGCCCTGCTGCGGAACGGCGTGGTCGCCGACAGCCGGGCCTTCGCCGTCGCCAGCCTGCTGACGCGCGGCGAGGGCCGCGTGCGCGCCGCCGAGTTCGTCTTCCCCGCCGGCGCCAGCCTGCGCGACGTGCTCGACATCCTCCGCAACGCCCGCCCCGTGCAGCGGCGCCTGACCATCCCGGAGGGACTCACCGCGCGCCAGATCACGGCGCTGTTCGAGCAGGCGGAAGGGCTGATCGGCGAGATGCCGGCGATCTCCGAAGGTGCGCTGCTGCCCGACACCTACGTGTACCAGTACGGCCAGGCCCGCGCGCCGATCGTGCGCCGCGCCGAGGCCGCGATGGCCGCGGCGCTGGAGGAGGCGTGGCGCGAGCGCGTCCCTGACCTGCCGCTCGCCTCCCCGCGCGAGGCGCTGGTGCTCGCCTCCATAGTGGAAGAGGAAACCGGCGTGGCGGAGGAACGGGCGCGCGTCGCCGCCGTCTACGTCAACCGCCTCCGGCGCGGGATGCCGCTGCAATCCGACCCCACGGTGGCCTACGCCGCGTCGAACGGCGCCGGGCTGGACCGGCCGCTCACCCGCGCCGACCTCGACCGCGACACGCCCTTCAACACCTACCGCAACCGCGGCCTGCCCCCGGCCCCCATCGCCTCGCCGGGGCGGGAAGCGCTCCGTGCCGCGACGCGGCCGGCGCAGACGGACGACCTGTTCTTCGTCGCGGACGGCACCGGCGGCCACGCCTTCGCCCGCACGCTGGAGGATCACAACCGCAACGTGGCGCGCTGGCGCGAGATCGAGCGGCAGCGCACGGGCGGCGGCGGGGGCAGCGACCGTCCGGCCGCCGAACGGCCGAGCGGCGGCGGGAGCGGCGGCGCGACGCGCGGACGATGACGGGCTGGCCGCTCTGGTGGCGGCTCCTGCTGATTTCGTCGCTCTGGGGCGCGGCGTTCCCGGTGATGCGGTTCGCGGTGGCCGACATCCCGCCGTGGTGGATCGCGTCCGGCCGGGCGCTGCTCGCGGCGTGCGTTGTCGCGGCGTGGCTGGCGTTGCGCGGCAGGCCGGTCGTTCCGCGCGGGGCCATGCTGCGCCACGCCTTGGTCCTTGGCACCCTCAACGGCTGGGTGCCCAACATCCTCGCTTCCGCCGCCATGGCGCGCATCGACAGCGCGGCCGGCGCGCTCATCCAAGCCGTGGCCCCTTTGCTGGTCGCCGTGCTGTCGGTGGCGGCCTTGCCGGCGGAACGGCCGGGGCCGCGCACAGTCGCCGGACTGCTGGTGGGTTTCGCCGGAATCGCCGTCATCGCCGGGCCGGGCGTGGCGGCAGGAGGCGCGGGCGGCACCGGCGCCTTGATGATGCTGCTCGTCGCCCTGTCCTACGCGTCGGGCACAGTTTACGTGCGCGCGGTCCGGCCGGGCGCGGCGGACGAGTTGGCCTTCGGGCAGCAGATCGGAGGCGGTATCGCGGCGACGCTGATCGCTTTCGCCGTGGAGCCCGGGGGGCCGCCGGTCGGCGCCGCCACCGCCGGCGCGTGGGTCGCGGTGGCGGCGCTCGCCGTGTTCGGCTCAGCCGTGCCGCTCACGCTGTTCCTTGCCCTGGTGCAACGCGCGCGGGCCACGGACGCCTCCATGGTGGGCTACCTGCAACCGGTGTGCGCGACGCTGCTCGGCGTCCTGCTGCTCGGCGAGTGGACGGAGCCGCGCGTGCTGGGCGGCGGCGCGGTGGTGCTGGCGGGCGTGTGGTTGGCGACGCGGCGGGGTTGAACGGCCGCCCCGCCCGCGCCGCCCGGCTCAGATGAAGGGGTTGTCGTCGGTGCTCACCGGGCCGACGATGGCGACGTGCTCGGCGGACTCTGAGAACGCCAGCACCACGTCGTCGCGGTCCGCCCTCCCGCCCGCGAGCGCGTCGGTCCAGAACGCCTGCCCGGCCGCGTCCGGCTCCCGGTCCAAGGTGTTCCGGTAGAGCAGGGTGACGAACTCGCTGTTGTCCGTGTCGCCGTAGCGGTCCCTGAACTCGGACGACCGGACGAACAATTCGGCCAAGTCGTCCAGGTCCGCCCCGGCCCGCAGCGCGTTGGTCCAGAAGGTCAGCCCCGCGTCGTCCGGCGTCCGGTCGAGCACAGTGTCGTAGAGCCGCGTCACCTGCGCGGCGGGGGAGGTCGTGGACGGGGTGCCGTCGTCGTCGTCCACGTCGTTGGCGGCGTCGCGGATTTCCCGCTCGACGTCATCAGCGGCTTGGTTCACGGCATCCACGGCGTCGTCGATGAATCGGTTCACGGTGTCGGACATGGCGGCTGTTCCAGCAGTTGTTGATGAAAATTATAAACACTTGGAACCGCTGGGGTTTCCCGCCGCCCCGCCCAGGAAACGAGCGGGGCGGCGGCAGCGGCGGCCTCAGCCGAACGGGTCGGCGTCGGACCCGGACCTGGCCGCGAATTCCGGGGATTGGGAAAAGGCCAGCAGGACGTCGCTGCGGTCCAACCGGCCGCTGTCGAGGAGATCCTCCCAGTAATCCTCGCCGTCGTCGTCGCCTTCGCGGCCCAGGACGTTCCGGTACAGGCGTTCGACGTAGTCGTCGTTGTCGGTGCCGCGGTACCGGTCTTGGAACTCCGGCGAGGCGACGAAGGCGTCGGCGATGACGTCGAGGCCCGTTCCGGCGCCGAGGGCGTTGGTCCAGAACGCCAAGCCGTCGTTGTCGGGCAGCCGGTTGAATGCCGCGTCGTAGAGGCGCGCCACCTGCACGTCGACCGCGGCCGTGGCGGGGTTGGCCGGGGCGGGGGCCGCCGGAGCAGGGGTGGGCGCGGTCGCGCCACCGCGGTCGTCGGCGTCGTCGTCGAAGCTGTCGTCCCGATCGTCGTCGTCGGAGCGAGAAATGGAGTCGGACATTCGCACCTCATGGAAACCGCGTGCCAGCGGGGTGGGGCGAACGGCCGGCGACTCGGCCAAACGTCGCTGCGCACACAACGACAGGAGCGGTCACGGGCGGGTGAGCGCTGGATCACGACTCGGTAAGAGATGGACCGCGGGGCCGGCCTCCGCGAACAGACGCCCCGGTTCGCCGCCCCGGCTCCCGCGACCGGGAAGGCTGAAACGTCTTTTTCGGGGTCGAGCCGCCCGCCTGTGCCTGGCAGGGCGGTCGGTCCTTTCCCCGCGAAGCGGGATCGGCGCGTCAGTCGATGGCGTCGCCCACGGCATCGAACGGCGCGGCGACAGGGTCGCCGATCACCGGGACGATCCGCGCCACGTCGGCGGTCACGCGGAAAGGCAAGGCGACCAGACCGCAACCTGAAAGGAGGAGCAGGCAGGCGAGCAGGAGCGTGGCGGAGCGCATGGCGGGTTCCTTCGGAGCTTCGAGACCTCGCTCGTTCAACGCCCCGGACCGCCCGATCGCTCCCGGTCCTCCACGATCAGCCCGTCCTCCATGCGCACGACGCGCCCGCAACGTTCTGCCAGCGCCGGATCGTGGGTGATGAGCAGCAAAGTGGTGCCCAGTCGCTCGCGCAGGCCGAAGATCAGGCCCATCACCTGCGCCCCCGTCCCGCGGTCGAGGTTGCCGGTGGGCTCGTCGGCCAGGAGCAACGGCGGTTCCGCCACCACCGCGCGGGCCAGCGCCGCCCGTTGCTGCTCGCCACCGGAGAGCTGGCCCGGGTAGTGGCCGAGCCGGTGGCCGAGCCCCACCTCGCGCAAGGCCGCCTCCGCGCGGTCGAAAGCGTCGGCGCGGCCCGCGAATTCCAGCGGCACCGCCACGTTCTCCAGCGCCGTCATGGTCGGCACCAAGTGGAAGGCCTGGAACACGATGCCCACGTGCTCCCGCCGGAAGCGCGCCAGCGCGTCCTCGCCCATCGCCGCCAGGTCCTGGTCGGCGACGCGCAGCGCCCCGCCGCTCGGCTTTTCCAACCCCGCCAGCAGCATGAGCAACGACGTTTTCCCTGAACCGGAGGGCCCCACCAGTCCAACCGCCTCCCCCCGGCCGATCCGGAGGTCGAGGCCCCGCAGTATGTTGACCGGCCCCGCCGCCCCGGCCACGCTGAACCGAAGGTCCGTTGCGGCGATGAGGTCTTCGGCAAGGCCGGCACCGAGGGATCGGGGTTCGCTTGCTATGGCATCCATGGCGCCGAGGAGGTTCCAACCAGCGGTGTCGGGATCAGCCTCGGAATGTCATGCCGCGGTCGCGCCAGACAATGGCCGGCGCGCGATTCTCCTCTCGATCCTGGCCGCCGCCCTCGCCCGCCCGCGGGCGGCGCCAGCGCAGCGAGGCGCCGGTGGCGGCCAGATCCGCCTCCTCGCGCTCGGCGACAGCCTCACCGCCGGCTACGGCCTCCCCGCCGGCCAGGGCTTCGTGCCGCGCCTGGAAGCGGCGCTGCGGGCGCGAGGCCACAACGTGCGGGTGCTGGACGCGGGCGTGTCCGGCGACACCACGGCGGGGGGCCTCGCCCGCCTCGATTGGGCGCTGGCAGAGCAACCGCACGCCGCCCTGGTCGAACTCGGCGGCAACGACGGCTTGCGCGGGCTGCCGCCGCGGGACAGCCGCGCCAACCTCGCCGCCATCCTCGACAAGCTGGCCGCGCGCAACATCCCGACCCTGCTGGCGGGGATGGTGGCGCCCCCCAACCTCGGCACGGAGTACGGCCGCGAATTCCTGGCCACCTTCGCCGACCTCGCGCGCGAACGGCCGCAGGTCGTCTTCTACCCTTTCTTCCTCGACGGCGTCGCCGCCGACCCGGCGCTGAACCAGCCGGACGGCATCCACCCCAACGCCCGCGGCGTGGAGGAGGTGGTGCGCCGCATCCTCCCCGCGGTCGAGACCTTGCTCGCACGCGTCCCCGCTGCGCCGGCTGGCTGAGGAGCACCCGCCATGATCCGCCTCTTCGTAGCCCTCGGCCTGCCGGAAGAACTCTGCGACGAGTTGTCCTCCATGTGCGGCGGCATCCCCGGCGCCCGCTGGGTGCCGGAGGAGAATTATCACCTCACCCTCCGATTCATCGGCGAGGTGCCGGGCTGGCAGGCGCAGGAGATTGACGAGGCGCTCGCCTGCATCCGCGCGCCCGCCTTCGACCTGACGCTCCGCGGCGTCGGCACCTTCCAGAAGGCCGGGCGCGTCGCCGCGCTCTGGGTGGGGGTGGAAAAGACGGAGCCGCTGATGTTCCTGCAAGCCAAGGTGGAAACGGCGCTGCAACGCATCGGGCTTGAGCCGGAGCGCCGCCGCTTCTCTCCGCACGTCACCCTCGCGCGGACGGAGCGCGCGGAGCAGGGCAAGGTCATCGCCTTCGTGCAGGCGCACAACCTGTTCCGGGCGGCGCCGGTTCCCGTGGACGGCTTCGCCTTGTACTCCTCCCGCCTGGGCAAGGAGCAGGCGGCCTACGCGCGGGAAGTCGAGTACGGCCTCCTCGAACCCAAACCGGCCGCCGCGCTCCGGGCCTGATCCGCTTCCTGGGAGTCACCCATGCTTCGCCGCTCGTTACTCGCTGCCTCGGCGGCGCCGCTCTTCGCCGCGCCCTCCGCCGCTCAACAGGACCACCCCGGCGCCACGCGCGCCGGCGACCTGACGATCCAGCAGCCCTGGACACGCGCCGCCGGCCAGGGCGCGACCGCCGCCGGCTTCATGGAGATCAGCAACCGCGGCTCGGCGGCGGACCGCCTGCTCTCCGCTTCCAGCCCGGTGGCGCGCGCGATGGAACTGCACAGCATGATCCGCGACGGCGACGTCATGCGGATGCGCGCCGTGGACGCCATCGAGATCCGGACCGGGCAAACGGTGACGCTCCGCCCCGGCGGCTTCCACCTCATGCTGATCGGCCTGTCCCAGCCGCTGCGCCAAGGGGAAGCCGTGCCCGTGACGCTCCGCTTCGAGCGCGCCGGCGAGGTGCAGGTGACGTTTCCCGTGCAGGCCGCGGGCGCGAGGGAACCGGCGCCGCACCGGCACTGACCGCCGGCCGCGCAACCGCCCAAGCACAACCAAGGAGAGATTTCAAGTCTTGGAATACACGTATTAGTTATGCAAGCATGACGGATACGCCGTGGTTCCGAGAGGACAGCCCCGATGGCCCAGCCGACCGCCTACGAGCAGTATTTCCTGGAGCTCGTGAACCGCGCCCGCGCCAACCCAGGCGCGGAGGCCACCCGGCTCGGCATCGACCTCAACCAAGGGCTTTCGGTTGGCACCATCGCCAACACCGCCAAGCAGCCGCTGGCGATGAACCAGTTCCTGAACGACAGCGCCCAGACCCACAGCGACTGGATGCTCGCAACGGACACCTTCAGCCACACCGGCGCCAACGGCAGTTCCGCCGGCGATCGCATGAAGGCCGCCGGCTACGCCTTTACCGGAAGTTGGACCTGGGGCGAGAACATCTCCATCCGCTGGGGCGGCACGCCCTCCGCGTCCAACGCGCTTGTCGAAGGCTTCCACGACGGCCTGTTCAAGAGCGCCGGCCACCGGACCAACATCCTCAGCGACGCCTTCAAGGAGGTCGGGATCGGCATCGGCTTCGGTGAGTACAAGGGCTCGAACGGCACGGACGCGACGCAGAACTTCGCCCGCTCCGGCGCCTCGACCTTCCTCACCGGCGTCACCTTCGACGACAAGGACGGCGACCGCTTCTATGACCCGGGCGAGGGCCTGGGTAAGCTGAACCTCTCGATCAAGTCGAGCGCCGGCGCGACCTATTCCACCGCCACCTGGGACGCCGGCGGCTACCAGATCGCCCTCCCCGCCGGCGACTACACCGTCACCTTCTCCGGCGGCGGCTTGGCCGCCTCCGTCGTGAAAACGGCGAAGATCGGCTCGGCCAACGTGAAGCTGGACCTCGACGCCGACGCCAACGCGCCGCCCCCGCCGGCCGCGACCGTCCTGCGCGGCACCGGAGCGGCCGACACGCTCACCGGCGGCGCCGGCAACGACAGCATCACGGGCGAAGGCGGCGACGACCGCCTGCACGGCTCCGCCGGCGACGACACGCTGCTCGGCGGCGCGGGCTACGACGCGCTCATGGGCGGCGACGGGGCCGACCGCCTCGCGGGCGGCTCGGGGGGCGACGTGCTGATCGGCGGCGCCGGCGCGGACGCCTTCGTGTTCGCGTCCGCCGCCGACGGCAACGACCGCATCCAGGACTTCACGCGGTCCCAGGGCGACGAGATCGACCTCTCGGCCATCGACGCCGACGCCACGGCCGCCGGCGACCAAGCCTTCCTGTTCGCGGACGGCATCGCCTTCGTCGCCTACCAGCCCGGCACGGTGCGGACCAGCCGGGGCAGCGACGGCACCATCACCGTCGAAGCCGACACCGGCGCCGGCGTCCTGTCCTTCCGGGTGCAGGGCGCGACCGGCCTCGCCGCCGACGACTTCCTGCTCTGAACCGCCGGCCGCCCCGGCCCGTCACGCCGGGGCGGCCAGCCAATCCACGATGGCGCCGCACAGGGCGCCCCCGGCCACGCGGTCGAAGCCGGCGAACATCGGCGCCGAGTTCACTTCCAGGAACAGGTGGCGGCCGGTGTCGGGGCACGTCTTGAAGTCGGCGGCGCCGAAGTCCAGGCCGAGCCCGTCCATCAGCCGCCCGAGCGGCGCGGTCAGCGGTGCCGGCGCCGGCACAACCGCCACCTCCACGCGGGCATCGGTCCGGTAATCGAGCGCCCCCGAGCGCAAGGCGAAGGCGAACCAACGTTCGCCGACCCTGTACACCCGCAGTTCCGGCCCGACCAAGCGGCGCTGGACGATGGTGGGCTCCGCGCCCGCCCGGCGGCGCCATTCCGCGTCCGCGAGCGCATCGTCGAGCGGCCGCGTGTGCTCCCCGCCGTTCACCGGCTTGGCGATCCACCCCGCGGCTTCCTCCGGCCCGAACGCCTCGGTGTCATTGGTGACCAAGGTTTCGGGCACGGCGAGGCCCGACCGCGCCGCCAAGCGCAGGATGTGCGGCTTGGTCGCCTGCCGGGCGCCGTACGCTCGGTTGGGGAACGCGACCTCCTCGTGCGCCAGCGCCCAGGACAGCACGGCTTGGTACCATCGGCCCGCGCGCGCTCGGCTCTCCGCCCGCCCGTCCGCCATGTGCGCGAAGACGTCGTGGCGCAGGAACACGGCCGTGGGCTTGGCGACGACGCCGCCGATCCACAAGCTGTCGTCGGCCAGCCGCCACGCAAGGCGCGGCGAACCGCCCGCGCCCGCGAGGAGCGCGAGGTGGTCGACGCCGCGGACGGCGAGGCATCGCAGCAGGCGCGAAAGGTTCGGGTCGGCGTCCCCGCCGGCCACCAGGATCAGGGCGAGGCCCTGACCCGCCCGGGCGCGCGCCGGGACGCGCCGCCGCCGCTCAAGCGCCCCAAGGATCGAGCCCCGGATCGCCCTCCTCGCCCAGCGCGAGCGTGGTGAAGACCGGCTCTTCGGGCAGGTGGACCGGATCGGGGCGGGGATCGGGGTCGCCTTCCTCGCCCACGGCCAAGGTCGTGAAGACGGGCTCCTCGGGCGAATGGACCGGATCGGGGTAGGGGTCGGGGTCGCCTTCCTCGCCCAAGGCCAAGGTGGTGAACACGGGTTCCTTCGGCCCCCAAGCGGGGCCGTCCGTGCGGCGTGGCATTTCCCGTTACCTCCCTCCGGCGCCGGCGGAAGCGCCGAAGCCCGGGCTGGAATCCTACCCCACGCCTCGAACGGGGTTCAATCTCGCGTTCATGCCCTGAACACGGTCCGCGTCCACCCTCGCCGGAACGGCCACGGACCGGGCGGCATGGTGGTCGGCGCGCGTGCCGCGGCTGGCCATCCAGCGACGTGAAGTGTAACATTCCACCACATGCCTAACCTCCTGGCCCCCAACCCGCCGCCGGCGCCGCCCGCCTCGTGACGCGGCCATCTGAAGGCGCCGCCGCGCCGCCGCCCGGCATCGTCGTCCTGACCGGCGCCGGCGTCTCGCGCGAGAGCGGCCTCGCCACCTTCCGCGACCCGGACGGCATCTGGCAGCGCGTGCGGATCGAGGACGTGGCGACGCCGGAAGCCTTCGCGCGCGACCCGGCCCGCGTGCAGGCGTTCTACGACGCCCGCCGCGCCCAGCTCGCCGACCCCGCCGTGGCGCCCAACGCGGCGCACCTCGCGCTGGCGGAGCTGGACCGGCGCTGGCCCGGCGATTTCCTGCTGGTCACGCAGAACGTGGACGACCTGCACGACCGCGCCGGGTCCGCGCGCCTGCTGCACATGCACGGCGAACTCGCCAAGGCACGCTGCCTGCGCTGCGGCGCGGTGGAGCCGAGCCCGCAGCGTTTGGCGGACGGGCCGCCCTGCCCCGCCTGCGGCCGACGCGGGGCCTTGCGCCCGCACGTCGTCTGGTTCGGCGAGGTGCCGCTCGGCATGGAGCGGATCGAGGAAGCGCTGGCGGGTTGCGGCCTCTTCGTCTCCATCGGCACCTCGGGCAGCGTTTACCCCGCCGCCGGCTTCGTCGCCGAAGCGCGCGGCCGCGGAGCCCGCACGGTGGAATTGAACCTGGAACCCTCGGAAGGAAGCGCGATGTTCGATGAGGCGCGGCACGGGCCGGCGACGCGGCTGGTGCCTGAGTTCGTGGAAGAGGTGCTGCGGCGCCACGGACCCGGCGCGTGAGGCATCTCCCGTTGGCGCTGCTCGCCGCCGCCGCGGCGGCGGCGAGGGCCGCCGCCGCGACCGCGCCCGCGAACGCGACGCCCCCTGCTGCCGCGGCCGCCCCCGGCCCCGCGCAGGACGGGCGCACCATCCAGCGCGGCGTGCTGCGGCCCGGCATCGGCGCGGCCGACCCGCGCCGGCCCGTGGACGTGCGCGCCGAACCCTGGAGCGCCCTCGGCCGCGTGCAGCTCGAAGTGGGCGGGCGCTGCACCGGCGTGCTGGTCGGCCCGCGCACGGTGCTCACCGCGGCGCACTGCCTGTTCGGCCCGCGCTCGCGCCAGGTGGTGCGGCCCGGCACCGTCCACTTCCTACTCGGCTACCACCTCGGCGAATGGTCGGCGCGCGCGCGCGTCGTGTCCTTCACTATGGGCGAAGGCTTCGCGCTCGACCGCGACAGCCCGTTCGGCGGCCCCCTCGGCGCCGATTGGGCGCTGCTCACCCTCGACGCGCCGCTGGGCGAAGGGCGGGCGCTGCGGCTCCGGCGCGACGCGCCGCAGTCCGGCACCGGGCTGATGTTCGCCGGCTACCAGCAGGATCGGCCGGAGGCGCTGCTCGCGGACACGGGCTGCCGCGCCATCGGCCTGCAACAGGGCGCGCGGAACCTGCCGTTGCTGGCGCACGGCTGCGCCGGCACCCGCGGCGCGAGCGGCGCGCCGCTGCTGGCGCGAGGCCGGGACGGGAAGTGGGAGGTGGTGGGCGTCGCCTCGGCCATGTCGGCGGGCGCGGCGCAAGGGGTGGCCGTGCCCGCCGGGACGCTGCCGGCCGCGCTCTTGCCCTGACCGACCGGCCGGGCGGCTCAGCGGCGGATGTGGCCTTCGTACTTGAACTCGGGCGAGTTCCGCAGTTGGTCGCGCGTCGCGTCCACCACCGCGCGCATGGAGCCGTTCGGCTGGCGCGTGAGCACCACCGCGCTCGGCGGCAGGGCCGCGTAGCGCTCGCCGATGCCGAGGAAACCGCCCACACCGATCACTATCGCGGCGATTTCCCGTCCCCCGCCGATCACCAAGTCCTCGATCTTGCCGAGCCGCTCATCCTGGAGGTTGTAGACGTCGGTGCGCATCAGGCCCGACGCCGTCATGTCGGCCGGCTGCACGGCGTAGTAGGTCACCACCACCTGCCCAGGAACCACCGCGACCAGCCCGCCGCCCGGCGGCGGCGCCTGCCCCGATTGCAGCGGTTGCGTCCCGCCCCAGCCCGGCAGCGTCTGTCGGGCGCCGTCGGGCTGGCCTTGCGCCGGTGCCGTCGAAGGCACCTGGGCGAGCAAGGCGCCCGCGAGCGCCGCGCCGAAACAGGCCTTCAGCGAGAAACGTTTCAGCATGTAGATTCCTTTTGAGATGGCAGGAGGACCGTGCGGCCACGCGGCCCCCCGCACCACGGCGCCCCGCGTTTCGATCACCCCGGAGGCGTCCCGCCGTCAGGCGGACTTGGCTTGGCCGCCCGCTGCCGCATCGTTCGAGGCGGACTGCGCCGCGCCGCCTTGGCCGCCGATCTGCTGCTGTCCGCCGCCGCCGCCACCGGCCCGGATCTGGATGCGCCCGCCGCCCTGCTGCTGTTGCGGCTTGGGCAGGGTGATGCGCAGGACGCCCTTTTCGAACTGCGCTTGCACCTGCTCGGGGTTGGGCTGGAAGGGCAAGCGGAAGGCGCGCTGGAAGCGGCCGAAGCTGCGCTCCGTCAGGTGCAGCCCGCCCTGCTCCTGCGTCCGCTCGTCCTTCTTCTCGCCGGACAAGGTCAGCAGATCGCCTTCCAGCCGCAGGTCGATGTCCTTCTCGGACATGCCGGGCAGCTCGGCGGCGACCTCCAGGCCCTGCTCGGTCTCGCGCACGTCGAGGTTCGGCGCGAAGCCGCCCAAGCCGGCGGCGCCGCGCCCGCCCACGGCCGGGAAGCCGCGGAACACCTCGTCAAAGGCGCGGTTCACCTCGCGCTGGAACAGGCTGAAGGGGTCGTTGCTCTGCTGCACGGGCCCGCCTTGCGGGTTGAGGAAGCGGGAAAGCATCGCGTTTTCCTCCTCTTGGCTTGCCGCTCGCGCGGTGTGTCCATCCGCCCGGGAAATGCGAGCAAAGCCAATAGGTTCCTTGCCCTTCTGTGACAACGCATCCACGCCGCGCGGCCCGAACCGGCGGCCTTCCGCGCGGTTAGGGCGGAAGGGGGCGCGACAGGGGATCGAGGATGGCGGACGGCGTGCAACGGGTGGAGGACGGCGGCGCCCGGGCGGCGGCGGCGCGGCACCGGACCGCGCTGCACGACGCCCTCGCCGAAACGCGCGCGGCCTGGCCCGGCCTCGGCTTCTACGAGCGTTTCGAGCAGGTCGTCTGCCTCGCCTTGACCGTGGTGATCTCGGGCGTGGTGGTCGCCTCGCTCGCCGTGCTGCTGATCCGGGTCGGGCAGCTCCTGCTGCTCGGCGTTGTGGACCCCGCCGAGCCCGCGGTGTTCCAGGCGATCTTCGGCATGATCGTGACCGTGCTGATAGCGCTGGAGTTCAACCACACCCTGCTCGGCGTGCTGGAGCGGCGCTGAAGCATAGTGCAGGTGCGCACCGTCGTCCTGATCGCCCTGCTGGCGATCGCCCGCAAGTTCCTCATCCTTGACCTGAAGGAGGTGGAGCACACCACGCTGCTCGGCTTGGCAGGAGCCGCGCTGGCGCTCGGCGGCGTCTACTGGCTCGTCGGCGGCCAGGACCGCCGCGACGCTGAAGCGTCCGGCGGCGGCTGAAACGCTCGCGCCGACCGGCCGCGGGATGGCACACCGGCGCCAGCCAACGCCCGGGCCGCGCCTTTTGTCCGGAAGCGACCGGCGAGGGCGGGCGAGTAGGCAAAGCAGCAAGGCGCCGTGCCGGACGGCAACCACCGCGCCCGCACCGCCGTTCCCACCGCTCCAACGGAGCACACCCCCACCATGGCCGACAGCCTGCCGGAGCTGCCGCCGCGCGCCTTCGCCAAGGCAGACCCGTCGCCGGACGCCGGCTTCTACGCCGAGCCCCGCTTCGTCACCCACATCGACGACGGCGCCATCGCCGCCGTCACCGACCTGTACCGCCGCGTCTTCCCCGCCGGCGGCGCCGTGCTCGACCTGATGTCGAGCTGGGTCAGCCACCTGCCGGACAACGTGGAGTACGCCGAGGTCATCGGCCACGGCATGAACGCCGAGGAGCTGGCCGCCAACCCGCGCCTGAGCCGCTGGTTCGTGCAGGACCTGAACCGCGACCCCGCGCTGCCGCTGCCCGACAGGAGCGTGGACGCCGCCGCGATCTGCGTTTCCATCCAGTACCTCCAGCGGCCCGTCGAGGTGCTGCGCGAGGTGGCGCGGGTGCTGCGCCCGGGCGGCGTCATAGCGGCCGCCTTCTCCAACCGCTGCTTCCCCACCAAGGCGGTCGCCATCTGGCAGGCCCTCGAGGGGCCGGACCAATGCGGTCTGGTGTCGCTCTACCTCCAGCGCGCAGGCTTCCCGAGCGTGCAGGCGCTGGAACTCGCCCCGCCCGGCCGCTGGGGGAGCGACCCGCTCTGGGCCGTGGTCGGCCGCACCGCGGCGGGCGAGAGCGATGCGGACCGCCGTTAGCCGCGTCTTGCTGGCCGGGGTGGCGGCCGTCGCGCTCGCCGTCTCCGCCTGGTCCGCCGCCGCGCCTGAGCCCGTCGCGCCGGCGCCGCCCGGCCTCGCCGCCGAGCGCTTCCCCAAGCCGGAGCGGCCGGTCGCCGGCATCGTGTCCGACCAGTGGGCGAGCGAGGACAGCCGCGAGCGCGCCGGCGAAGCGGCCAAGGTGATGGATCTGCTCGCCATCCGCCCCGGCATGGCGGCGGCCGACATCGGCGCCGGCGCGGGCTACTATGTCGGCCGCCTTTCACGCCGCGTCGGCCCCGAAGGCCGCGTCTTCGCCCAGGACATCGAGCGGAAGTACCTCGACCGCCTGCGCCAGCGCGTGGCGCGTGAACGCCTGTCCAACGTGTCGCTCGTGCTCGGCGAGCCGCACGACCCGCGCCTGCCGCCGCGCTCGGTGGACGTGGCGTTGCTGGTCCACATGTACCACGAGATCGCGCAGCCCTTCGGTCTCCTCGCCAATCTCGCCACGGCGATGCGCCCCGGCGGAAGAGTGGCGATCCTGGACGTGGACGGCCCCGTCCGGGCGCACGGCACGCCGCGCGCGCTGCTGGTGTGCGAACTCGCCGCCGTCGGCTACCGGGAAGCGGCATGGCACTGGATCGAGGGCCGCTCCGTCTACCTCGCGGTGTTCGAGCCCCCGGCCGAGCCGCCCGAACCGGAGCGCATCCGCCCGTGCGGGGACACGAGGTAAGGCCGCCCGTGCCGCGCATCGGCCGCCGCGGCGCCCTCCTCACCGGCGCCGCGTTGACCGCCGCCGCCGCCTCGATGACGGGGAAGGCCGGGCTGCTCGTCACCGGGCAAAGCAACGCCGGCTTCTTCATCGACGACGGCGGCATCCGGACGTTGAACGAAGGGCTCGCCGCCCTGCTCGGCATCGAGCGGGCGCGGTTCGACCCGCGCCTGGCCGGCATCAAGGACCTTGACGGCTACGCCCTGTGGGACGGCTTCCACCGGAGCCCCGCGATGGCCACGGCGCGCGGCGGCACGCCGCTCTGGGCGCCCGACGACCGCGACGCGTTCCTGCTGCACGAGCCGGGCGTCCACCCATCGCGCTGGCGGCGCGGCGCCGCCGGCGAGGCGCTCGACCGCTTCGTGCGCGACCTGATGACGGAGCGCGACCGCGCCGATTGCCTCGGAATCCTGTGGCTCCACACCGAGGACGACAGCCGGCGGATGCGGATGCGCGACGCCGCCGCCCACGCCGCGGCCATCCGCCGCCACCTGTCGCTGACCCGCGCCGCCTTCGGCCGCCCCGCGGCGGGGCCGGGCGGGCTGCCGGCCTACGGCTGGGCGCCCATCCCCTTCGGCGACAGCGCGGAAGGCCACCGCGCCGTGCGCGCCGCGCTCGCGGAGGTCGCGGACGACCCGGCGCGGAACTTCCGCCTGGCGGTCGCGCAGACCGCCGACAGCGAGCCGCGGGACAACGGCCGCGACTGGGCGCACCGCGACCCCGAGGACCTCCGCGCCTTCGCCCGCCGTGCCGCCTACGCCATCGCGCGGCACCTGCGACCGCGGCGCGACAGTTCATTCTTTGCCGGCCTGCCCGGCGCCGGGCCGCGCATCGCGGAGGCCGTGGCGGAAGGCGCGGAAACGACGGTGGCCGTGGTGGAGCACGACCGGGGCCGCGCCTTGAAGGCGAACCGGGCGGCGCTGGACGGGATCGGCTGGTCGGCCTTCGACGAGGGGCGCCCGCGCATCGTGAAGGCCATCGAGCTGCGCGGCGCCGACCGCATCGCCCTCCGGCACGAGCCCTGCACCGGCCCGCCGGAGCGCCGCGAGGTCGGCTACTGCCTCCTCGGCGAACAGCTCGGCCGCGGCAACGCCGTCACCGACGATTGGAGCGGCATCGGCGCGATCCTGCCGCGCGGCTTCGACGCGGCGTGGCGCTTCGACTTCCCGCTCCAAGCGACGCTGCGCCCCGTCGCGGCGCGGCCGGGCCGCTGAACCGCCCGGTCGCGCCGGAACTCCACCGGCCCGAACCGATTACATGGGGGAGCCCGGCCCTTGCCGGCGCGGTGGCCCCGGCCGCCCGCAACGCCATTTCCCACAACCGGCGCACGAGGAAACACCATGTTCGACGCGACGAAGCTCTTGGGCACCATGCTCGAACACCGGTCGGCGCCGTCCGCTGGCAACCGGCTCGGCAACGCGCTCGGCCAAGGCGGCTCCAGCGGCAGGGGCGGGAACCCGCTCGAACAGATCATGGCGCAGCTTGGCGGCGGCAGGTCGTCGGGCGGAGGAGGCGGCCTTGGCGCCCTGCTTGGCAGCCTGGGCGGCGGTTCGTCGGGTGGCAGCGGCGGCGGCCTCGGCGGCCTCCTCGGCTCGCTGACTGGCGGGAGCGGCGCCGGCCGCCCCGGCGCCGCCGGGATGCTCGGTGGCCTTGCCGACATGGTGCGGCAAGCGGCCAGCTCGCCGGGACAGGAGTTGAAGCGCAACAACCCGGCGGCGGTCGGCGGCCTCGGCGCGCTCGCCGGCACCCTGCTCGGCGGCGGGCGCGGCGCGATCGGCGGCGGGTTGTTGGCCGTGCTCGGCAGCCTCGCCTATTCGGCCCTGCAAGCGGGCGGGCAGGGCAACGCCGCAGCGGCGGCGGCGGCGCCCGGCACGCCGGAAGAGGTGCAGCACTCCGCCACGCTCATGCTGCGGGCGATGATCCAGGCGGCCAAGGCGGACGGCCACCTCGACGCGCAGGAGATCGAGCGCATCACCGGCAAACTGTCCGAAGCCGGCGAGGACGGCGAAGCCCGCGACTTCGTCCTCCGCGAGATGCGCGGCCCGGTGGACTTGGAGGGCCTCGCCGCCGCGGCGCGCGACCCGAAGCAAGCCGCCGAGGTCTACGCCGCGTCGCTGATGGCGATCGAGGTGGATACCCAGGCGGAAAGAGACTACCTGGCCCGCTTGGCGACCGCCCTGGGCCTATCCCGGCCGACGGTGGACCACATCCACCAGTCTCTCGGCGTCGCGGCCTGACTCGCGTGGTCCCTGCCCTCCCCCTCCCCGGCGGCGGCGAAATGCCGCGGCTCGGCCTCGGCACTTGGCCCATGCGCGGCGCGGAAGGCCAGCGCGCCGTCGAATCGGCGCTGGCGATGGGCTACCGCCACATCGACACCGCCGAGATGTATGGCAACGAGTCGGAGGTCGGCGCCGCCGTCGCCGCGTCCGGCGTGCCGCGCGGCGAACTCTTCGTCGCCACCAAGGTCTGGTGGGACCACCTCACCCCGTCCGGCATCCGCGCCGCCTGCGAGGCGTCGCTGGCGCGCCTCCGCCTCCAACACGCGGACCTCTACTACATCCACTGGCCGAGCCCGGACATGGACCTGGACGCCGCGTTAGGCGCCCTGGCGCGGCTGAAGGAGGACGGGCTCGCGCGCGCCGTCGGCGTGTGCAACTTCCCGCCGGGCCTGCTGCGGCGGGCCCTCGGCACCGGCGCGCCGATCGCCTGCGTGCAGGTGGAGCACCACGTCTACCTGTCGCAAGAGCGCCTGCTCGCGGTGACGCGGCCCGCCGGCATCCCGCTGGTGTCCTACTCCCCCACGGCGAAGGCGGCAGGCGAGGCCGACCCGGTCCTGCAAGGCATCGCCCGCAAGCACGGCCGCACGCCGACGCAGGTGGCGCTCGCGTGGCTGCTGGGCGAGGACGGCGTGGCGGCCATCCCGAAAGCGGCGAGCGAGGCGAACCAGCGCGCCAACCTCGAAGCCGCCTCCTTGCGCCTGGACGACGAGGACCGCCGTGCCATCGCCGGGCTGCCGAAGAACCGGCGCCTGGTGGACCCGGACTTCGCCCCCGAATGGGACGCCTGACGGCCCATCGCGGGACACGACAGGCAGGAGCTTCCCCATGGCCGAGCGCCGCACCGTCCTTTCCGCCTCCCTCCTCGGCCTCGCCGCCGCTGCCCCGGCCGCGGCGCAAACGGAAGCGAAGCCTCTCGCCGGCAAGGCGGCGCTCGTCACCGGCGCCGCGCGCGGGATCGGCCGCGCCACCGCCGTCGAGTTGGCGCGGCAGGGCGCGGCCGTCGCACTGCTCGACATCGCCGACCCGGACGCGATCCCGGAGCTCCGGGGCTACCGCCTCGCCAGCCGCGCCGAGCTGGAAGAGGCAGCGCGGCTCGTGCGGGCGGAAGGCGCCCGCGCGCTGCCGCTGGTGGCGGACGTGCGCGATTGGGAGGCGATGCGCCGGGCCACGGAGCGGGCGGCGCGGGAACTCGGCGGCGGCCGGCTCGACGTCGTCGTCGCCAACGCCGGCATCGCCATCGACGGCAAGCTGGCGCGGTACGAGCCCGCGCCTTGGCGGGCGATGCTGGACGTGAACCTCACCGGCGCGCTCAACACGGTGCAGGCCGCCCTGCCGGGGCTGCGCCGCCCCGGCGGCCGGATCATCCTCGTCACCTCCGTCCAGGCACGGACCGGTTCGGTCGCGTCGGGCGCCTACGCCACGACGAAGTGGGGCATGACCGGGCTGATGAAGTCGCTCGCGGCCGAGCTCGGTCCGGAAGGCATCACCGTCAACGCCGTCGCGCCAACCGGGGTGGACACGCCCATGGTCGGGCGCGCCTCCGAAGGGCGGGGAAAAGCGCACCCGTGCACGGTGCACTCCGGCCACGCCCTGCCGGTGGATCTGCTGGAGCCGGCGGAGATCGCAACTGCCATCGCCTTCCTCGCCGGCCCCGGCGCCGGCTTCGTGTCCGGCACGACGCTCGACGTGAACGCCGGGAAATCGGCGCAACTCAGCGCCTGAAGGCGCCCGCCGCCGTCAATCCATGGTGGCGCCGGAGCGGCGCGCGACCTCGCCCCACCGTTCCGCCTCCGCGCGCACGAAGGCGGCGAACTCCTCCCCGCCCATGCCGCCGGCGGCGCGGGCGCCCTGCTCGCGCAGCGCGGCCTCCACCTCCGGGTCGCGCAGCGCGCGGGCGCTCGCGTCGCGCAGTACGGTCAGGACCGGCTCCGGCGTGCGGGTGGGCGCGACCAGGCCGTACCAGTTCTCCGCCAGCACCTGCGGCATCCCCGCTTCGGCGGTGGTGGGCACCTCCGGCAGCAGCGGCGCGCGTTCCTTGCCGGCCAGGACCACCGCCCGTAGCGCGCCCGAGCGCACCTGCGGCAGCAGCACGGGCAGGTCCGCGAACATCATCTGCACCTGCCCCGAGACGAGGTCGGTGACGGCCGGCGCAGCGCCTCGGTAGGGCACATGGACGATCTCGACACCGGCGGCGAAGCGCAGCGCCTCGCCCGCCAAGTGCGGCATGCTGCCGTTGCCGGAGGACGCGAAGTTGAGGCGCCCCGGCCGCGCCTTCGCGTGCGCGACCAGCTCCGCCAGCGTGTTCGCCGGCACGTCGGGATGCACCGCGAGCAGTTCCGGCACCGTCGCCACCAGCGCCACCGGCGCGAGGTCCCGCCCGACCTGGTAGGGCATGGAGGCGACGAGGTTGGGCGCGATGGCGAGCGCGCCGGCGCTGGTCACGGCGACCGTGTGCCCGTCCGGCGCGGCCTTGGCGACGGTGTCCGTGCCGACCACGCCGCCGCCGCCGGAGCGGTTCTCCACCATTACGGGTTGGCCGAGCAGCGCGGAGAGCTTCTGCGCCAGCACCCGCCCGATTAGGTCGGTCGGCCCGCCCGGCGGGAAGGGCACCACCAAGCGCATCGGCCGGTTGGGGAAGGCGCCGCCGGCCGTCGGCTGACCCTCGGCCGGGGCCGCCGCGGAAGCGGCGAGCGCCGCGGCGGCGAGGGCGCGCCGCTTCATCATGGGTGTCGTCCTCACGCCCGGATGGTGCCGGCCGGGACGCGAACCGCCAAGGTCCGCGTCCGCCGGCCGGTCACTCCGGCACGAGCACGATCTCCAGCACGGCCACCAAGCGGCCGCCGCCGACCTGCACCGTGGCCGCCGCCGGCTTGTGGCCGTCGCTGCGGACGCCCAGCGTGTAGGCGCCGGCGCCCGGCGCCGACAGCCGGAAGGAACCGTCGGGGCCGGTCAGAGCCGCGATGTCCGGCAGCGCGACCGGCCCTTCGACGAAGTAGACGCTCGCCATCGGCACCGGGGCGCCGGCCGCGTCCACCACTCGTCCTTCGATCAGATGCGGCGGAGAAGCGGACATGGACGGCGGCTCCTCGCCCCGGCCCCGGCCGTCGTCAGGTCGCGGCTTTCCAGGCGACCATGTTGTTGTACACCTCCGAATTGATCCGCGTCCCGGAGTTCGTGACCGCGCCGCCGTAGGCGTGGATGGCGAAGGCCATGCGGGCGCCGTTGACGATGCGGTACACCGCGCTGCCGCTCTGCCCGCCGGCGGTGTCGATGTCGTAGTACACCTTGCGCGCGTCCACCGAAGCGATCTTGCGCGAGTCGTACCATTGCGTGCCGCTCGGCTTGTCGCCCGGGTAGCCGGAGATGTTGCCGGTGCTGGCGACGAGGTCGGCGTCCGGGTAGGCGCCGAAGCCGAACCAGCCCGTGGTGTTGCCGAGGTCGGTCGGCAGGATGATCGCGCCGTAGTCGAAGTTCTGGTCGCCGTTGTCGGTCCAGCCCGTCACCGAGCGGAAGCTGGTGCTGGTGACCGAGCCGTGGGGGAGCGCGCTCCCGTTGCGGCCGGGCATGACCTGGACGCTCTTCACCCAGCCGTCGCGGCCGGGGACGCCGCTGTTCTTGATGTGGATGACGTGCCCGGCGGTCATCAACGTGCGCGGCCCGATGAACCAGCCGGTGCCGATCCATTGCGAATTGTCGCGCGCCACGATCAGCAGCGAAGCGTGCATCCGCCAAGGGTGGGCGGCGGTGTCGGTGATCTGCCTGCGGTCGTCCGGCCCATGCACGGTCTCGGCCATCGGCGGCGGCGACCCGAAGGAGGCTTCACCGATGTCGCGCAGCTTGGTCGCCGGGACGCTGAGCGTGCGCGCGGCCTCCGCCGCGGCACGCGGACCGGCCGCGCCGCCGACCCGCTCGGTTTCACCATCGGCCGGCGCGGCGCCGCCGGCGTCGCGGCCCGCGGACGGCGCTTGCGTCTTGGGCTGCCGGACGGACTTGCCGGCGTGTTCGAGGTCGAGGTTCGAGACCGGCGTGTGCGGGCCCGAGGACGGCACGGGCGCCGCATCCTCGTTCGCTGCCTTGATCTTGTGGGACGCGACCCGGTGGGGCGTTATCTTGTGGGACGCTGACATGGCGGTCCTCCATTGCAGCTTCGCAGCCAAAAGGAGCCGGGGCGTGTGCCGGCCCGGTGCCGGGGCTTCCAACCCGGGCGCGACATTATTCCTTGGAGATGAAGACCGCCGATGTGCGGCCGGTCACACCGCACAGCCGGCGCGCCTCAGCCGCCGCCGGCCGCCTCGTCCCGGACCATGCGCCGGAGCGCCATGCGGTCGAGCTTCTGCGCGCCCGTCATGGGCAGCGCCTCCACGACGCGGATGTCGTCCGGGACCTTGTAGCCGACCAGCCGCTCCGCGCAGTGCGCCGCGATCTCGGCTTCGGAGAGCGCCTCGTCCGCGCGCGGCACCACGTAGGCCACCAGTCGCTCCCCGCCGGTGCGCGGGTCGGGCGCGCCCACCACGCCGGCCGCGGCGACCTTCGGGTGCGCGTAGATCGCTTCCTCGACCTCGCGCGGGAAGACGTTGAAGCCCTTCACGAGCACCACGTCCTTCTTGCGGTCGGTGATGAACAGGAAGCCGTCGGCATCCAGGTGGCCGATGTCGCCGGTGTAAACGAAGCCGCCGCGGATGGCCTGCGCCGTTTCCTCCGGCCGGCCGCGGTAGCCCGCCATCATGTGCGGGCCGCGCACGCGCACCTCGCCGCGTTCGCCCAGCGGCAGGACCCGGGCGCCGGTCTCCAGGTCCACCACCTGCACCTCGTTGCAGGGGACGGCTTTGCCGACCGAGCCCGGGCGGACGCCGGTGAGGCCGTTGGTGCCGCTGATCGGCGCGATCTCCGTCATGCCGTAGCCTTCGTGGATTTCGCGCCCCGTCGCGCGACGCCAGCGCTCCAGCAATTCCACCGGCATGGGCGCGCCGCCGGCCGGGCAGACGCGCAGCGCGGACAGGTCGGCGCCGGCGAGGTTGGGCGCGGACAGCACGCCCGCGTAGATCGCCGGCGGCCCGCCGCCGAACACCGTCACGCGGTGCCCGGCCATCAGCTCCACGACGTGCTCCGGCTTGAAGCGCTCGGGGACCACCGTTTCGGCGCGGGCGGAAACCGGGCAGAGCACGCCTTGCAGGAAGCCGTAGATGTGGGTGAAGGGCGCGACGGGCAGCCACACCTCGCCGCTGGCGCGCGTCGGCCAGCAGTATTCCATGCAGCGCGTGGCGACCACCAAGCGCCCGTGCGTGTGCTCCACCGCCTTGGGGACGCCGGTGGTGCCGCCGCTGAACAGCAGCGCCGCGACGTCCCCCGGCTCCGCCGCGCGCCGGCCGAGCGGCGGCGCTTCCGGTTCGGCGGCGAGCTCCGCGACGGTCGTGTCGCGCCCCAGGCAGACCACCCCCGGGATGCCCAGCGATGCCGCCAACGCCAGCACCAGCTCGTGCGTCGCGGGCGAGCAGACCACGGCGCGCGGCGCGGCGTCGCGCAGCAGCGGTTCGAGCTGCGGTCCGGGATAGAGCGGGTTGAGCAGCGCGGGCGCCGCCAGGGCCTTCAACGCGGCGAAGAAGGCGACGCGGAACTCGATGGAGTTGGGCAGCAGCAGCGCCACCGCCTCGCCAGGCGCGGCGGCGGCCGCGAGGCGCCGGGCGAGTGCCGACGCGGCGCGGCCCTCCTCGCGGTAGGTGACGGACGCGCCGAGGTGCCGCAGCGACACCGTCCCCGGCGTGGTGGCGACGGCGTGGTCGAACATGGCGCAGAGCGTGGCGAAAGGCGGGCGCGGCTCGCCGGCGCCGTGGACGGGGAGGTCCACCGTCGCCGCCCCGCTCACCGCGGCGCCCCCTCCGCCTTTAGGCGCAGCAGGGCGAGCAGCGCCGCATCACGCCGCGCGACGACCCGCTCCCGCCCGCCATGCGTGGCCAATTCCTCCGCCACGCCGTCCGCGACCCTGCGGCCCAGTTCGGCGTCCACGGACACGGTGCCGAGATCTCGCCACATTTCTTCCGTCGCCTGCCAGAGTGGCTTGGCGAACAGCTCGCCGATGCCGCCCGTGCCGCCGGACAGGTGCAGGTTGAGGAACGGGCCGAGCAGCGCCCAGCGCAGCCCGGGGCCGTGCGCGATGGCGGCGTCCACGTCCTCCACGCTGGCGACGCCGGTTGCGACCAGGTGGAACGCCTCCTGCCACAGCGCCGCCTGCAAGCGGTTGGCGACGTGGCCGCGCACCTCCCGGCGGAGTTGGATCGGGTGCTTGCCGAGCGCGCGGTAGAAGTCCATCGCCCGCCCAACCGCCTCGGCCGACGTTCCCCGCCCGCCGGCGACCTCCACCAGCGGGATCAGGTGCGGCGGGTTGAACGGGTGGCCGAGCACGACGCGTTCCGGATGGCGGGCGCAGGCGTCCTGGATCTCGCTCGCCGTGATGGTGGAGGAGCTGGTCGCCAGGATCGCGCCCGCCGGCGCCGCCTCGTCCAGCCGCCGGAACAGGTCGCGCTTGAGGGCCAGCCGCTCCGGCCCGTTCTCCTGCACGAACTGCGCGTCCGCGACGGCCTCCTCGGGCGAGGCGGCGAAGCGCAGCCGGCCGCGTGACGCGCCGGGGGCCAGGCCCATCGCCTCCATCGCCGGCCACTGCGTTTCCACCGCGCGGCGCAGCGCGGCGTCGGCGCCCGGCGCCGGGTCCGCCGCCACTACGTCGAGGCCGCGGGCGAGAAAGACCGTGGCCCAACTGGCGCCGATGACGCCGGTGGCGACGACGGCGACCCGTTGGACGTCCATCACGGCGTCCCCGGCGGGTCGCGGAAGCGCGCGATCAGGTCCTCGGGGACGGGCAGCGCCTTGATGCCGTCCGGGTTGTCGGGGTGCCGGCCGACCCAGACCCGCGTTTCGAAGCCCTCGACGGCCAGCGTGCCGTCGTCACGCAGCAGGCGGTGCCGGACGTCGAAGCTGGCGCGGCGGAACTCCGTGACGGTGCTCTCGATCGCCACTTCGTCGCCGAAGGCGCAGGGCACGCGGAACGTCGCCCGCGTGTCCACCATCGGGAAGCCCACCACGTCGTAATGGCGCAGCATCTGCTTCTTGGTGCCGCCGAAGGCGCGGCCGAACAGCGCACCCGTGGAGGCGTCGAACATGGCGAAGTAGCGCGGGTAGAAGACGATGCCGGCGGGGTCGCAGTCGCCCCATTCGATGGTCAGGCGGCGCGTGTTGACGAGCATGGTGGCGCGTCACCCCTCGGACGGGTTGGAGACCTTGGCGCCGCGCTTGGCCACGAAGTCGGCGAGGCGCGCGGCGGCCTCCGGCCCGGTCTGCGCGAAGGCGGCCATCATGCTCTCGACGAAAAGGCCGTCGTCCTCGCCCATGTCCTGGATGCGCGGCAGGGCTTGCAGCACGCCGAGCACGGTGAGCGGAGCCATGTCCGCGACCTTGGCCGCCAGCTCGCCCGCCTTCTCCCGCGCCCCGCCCTCGGGCACGAGGTACTGCGCGAGGCCCGCGCGCTCGGCCGCTGCTGCGTCCAGCACGCGGCCGGTGAGCATCATGTCCATCATGCGCGGCGCCCCGATCAGCCGCGCCACGTGGACGGACGCGCCGCCGCCCACGTAGATGCCGCGCGAGCCCTCCGGCAGCGCGAAGAAGGCCGTGGCGTCGGCCACCCGCAGGTGGCACGCGGCGGCCAATTCCAGCCCGCCGCCCACCGTGGCGCCGTGCAGCGCCGCTATCGCCGGGATGCGGCCGCGGCGGAGGACGGAGAACGTCGCGTGCCAGGCGCGGGAATGGTGGAACACCTCCGCCGGCTCGCGGGTGCGGTGCTCGGACAGGTCGAGGCCGGCGCAGAAGCATGGGCCGTGGCCGAACACCACCAGAGCCCGCGCCTCCTCCTGCGCGCGCCGCGCGGCGGCGGCGAGGTCCGACAGCAGGGCGTCGTTGATGGCGTTGCGCTTGCGCGGCCGGTCCAGGCCGACCCAGGCCACGCGGTCGCGCAGCTCGTAGGTGACGGTGCCGTCGCCGGAGTCCATGCCGCCCCTCCTCCCGGACAAGGCTTGCCCGCCCCGCCCAAGCCGCACAATGATGCAGCGGACAAGGCACGCAAGGGCCGGCCGTCCCGCCGCGGGGCGGGCAAGGGAGGGCAGCATGGGCACGGACAAGGCCAAGCGCCGCACGGTGCTCGCGGCCCTCGCGGGCGGCGGCTTGCTCGGCGGGCACGGCCGCGCCGCGGCGCAGCAACAGCAGCCGACGCTTGACCGGCTCGCCCGCACCGTCATCGGCTTCCCGCCCGGCGGTTCATCCGACACGGTCGCCCGGATCTACGCCGAGCGTCTGCGGGGCGTCTACGCGCCGCAGGTCGTGGTGGAGAACCGCGCCGGCGCCACGGGGCGCCTCGCCCTGGAGGCGGTGAAGGCCGCGCGGCCGGACGGCACGACGCTTGTGCAGACACCGGCCAGCATGCTGACGGTCTACCCGCACCTTTACCCGCGGACGCTGCGCTACGACGCGCTGGCCGACTTCATCCCGGTCACGCCGGTCTGCACCTTCCCCTTCGCGGTCGCCGTCCGGCCGGACCACCCGGCGAAGACCTTCCCCGAATTCATCGCCTGGGCGAAGCGCCAGGGGAGCGCCGTGCCCTTCGCCAGCCCGGCGGCGGGCGCCGTGCCGCACTTCGTCGGCGTGCAGATGGCCAAGGCGCTCGGCCTCCAGCTCACCCACGTCCCTTACCGCGGCGGCGCCCCGGCGATCCAGGCGCTGCTCGGCGGCGAGATCCCGATGGTGCTGGTGGTGGCGGGCGAGGTGGCGGAGTTCCACCGCTCCGGCCAGGTCCGCATCATCGCCGTCTCCTCGCCGGAGCGGATGCCGCGGCTGCCTGAGCTGCCCACCTTCGCCGAACTCGGGCAGCCCGACCTCACCGCCGAGGAATGGTTCGGCGTGCTGCTGCCGGCGCAGACCCCGGAGCCGATCGTGGAAGGGCTGCACCGCGCCATCGCCGCCGCCGCCGCCACGCCCGAGTTGCAGGAGGCGCTGGCGCGGCTGGAATACAGGACCGCGATGATGTCCCCGCGCGACTTCGCCGCGCGCATCCGCGCGGAGCGCGAACGTTGGGGGCCGATCGTGCAGGAGTCCGGGTTCAAGGCGGAGGACTGACGGTCCCGCCGGCCCGGCGCGCACCGTGACGAGGAGAGCAGCATGGCATCGAGCGGCAAGGTCATCGTGACGGTGGCGCCCACCGGCGGCATGGCGTCCAAGCAGGCGAATCCCAACCTGCCGACGCAGCCGGAGGAGATCGCCGAATCCGTCCACAAGTCGTTCAAGGAAGGCGCGGCCGTCGCGGCCCTGCACGCCCGCCGGCCCGACGACCAAGCGACCTGCAACGCCGGCATCTACCGGGACACCAACCGCCGCATCCGCGAGCGCTGCGACATCGTCCTCAACAACTCCACCGGCGGCGGCTCCTCCGGGGACATGCTGTTGCCGCGGCCGGACGGCATGTTCGAGAACAACTTCGAGGAGCGGCTGAAGGGGTTGGACGCCGGCGCCGAGATGGCCACGCTCGACGGCTTCACCGCCGTGGACACCTTCGGGGACAAGGAGATCCTCGTCATCACCACCCCCTCGCGCTGCGAGACGATGGCGAAGCGCTTCCAGGAGCGCGGCATCAAGCCGGAGTGGGAGGTGTTCAACCCGGCGCACATCCTCCAGGACGTCACGCGCCTGATCCAGAAGGGCTACGACAAGCCGCCGTACTTCATCAACATGGTGCTGGGCACCGACCGCAACTTCCAGGGCGGGATGCCCTACAGCCACGAGCTACTGGCCTCCATGGTCCGGATGCTGCCGCCGCAGTCGGTGTGGTGCCTCTCCGCCATCGGCCCGGCGCAACTGCCGGGGACGACGCAAGCGCTGCTGATGGGCGGTCACATCCGCGTCGGGCTGGAGGACAACAACTACTACGGCCGCGGCGTGCTGGCGACGAACGAGATGCTGGTGGCGCGCTCCGTCCGCATCATGAAGGAGCTGAACCTGGAGCCGGCCTCGCCCGGCGAGGCGCGGGAGATGCTCGGGCTGAAACCGCTGAGCCGCTGAGGCGCGGCATGGCGGAGGACCCGCCCCGGCTCGACTTCGTCGGCACCGTCGAGGCGGAGGTCGCCGCGCCCCTCGTCATTGGCGCGGGCGCGACCGGGGAGCGGCGCGTCGTGCCGATCCTGGGCGGCCGTATGTCGGGGCCCAAGCTGGAAGGGGAAATCCTGCCGGGCGGCGCGGACTTCCAACTCATCCGCCCGGACGGCGTCGCGGAGATCGAGGCGCGCTACACGCTCCGCCTCTCGGACGGCGTGCTCGTCTACGTGGTCAACCGCGGCCTGCGCCATGCCGCGCCGGAGGACATGGCGCGGCTCTTGCGCGGCGAGCCGGTGCCGCCGGAGCGCGTGTACTTCCGCACCGCCCCGGCTTTCGAGACCGCTTCGCCGGCACACGCTTGGCTGCAGCGCGGCCTGTTCGTCGGCTTCGGGGAGCGCCGGCCGGCGTCGGTGCTCGTGCGCGTCTTCGCCGTTTGACGCTTACTCGATTGCCTTGAACCCGGTGCTGCGCACCACCTCGGCCCAGCGCGCCGTCTCGTCGCGCATCAGGTTTGCGAAGGCGGCGCGGCCGTGGCCGGCGACGCGGAAGCCCGCCTCCTGCATCTTCGCCCGCACCGGGGCGGCGGAAAGGGCGCGGAGCACGGCCGCTTCGAGGTCGGCCAGGACCGGCCCGGGCGTCGCCGCCGGCGCGACGAGGCCGAACCAGGCGCTGAACGCGAGCGAGAGCCGGCCGAGTTCGCCGACCGTCGGGACCTCCGGCAACAAGCTCGACCGGGCGGGCCCGGTGGTGGCGAGCGCCTTCAGCTTGCCCGCCCTGACATGCGGCGCCACCAGCGCGACGGTGCCGAACATGCCCTGGACGTCGCCGTTCAGCACCGCGGTCATGGCGTCGCCCGTCGTCCGGAAGTGGGCCGGCTCGGCCTTTAGCCCGGCTTCCCTGGCGAGGATGGCGGCGCCGAAATGCCCGGGCGTCCCGGCGCCGAAGGTGCCCATGAACACCGGGCCCTGCGCTTTCGCCCAAGCCAGGTAACCGGCGAAGTCGGCCGCCTGGACCGCGGCGGGCACGACAAACGCGAAGTCGATCGACGCCACCTCGGTTATCGCGGCGAAGTCGCGGGCGGGATCGTAGGGGAGGCGCGCGTAGGTGCTGGGCGCCATGGCGAGTTGCCCGACCTCGCCGAGCAGCAGCGTGTAACCGTCCGGCGCCGCGGCCTTCGCAACCTCCTGCGCTGCGATCGCGCCCGCGGCGCCCGGCTTGTTGTCGACCACGACGCCGGCGGGCCAAGCCTCGCGCAGCCCTTCGGCGAGGAGGCGCGCGATGACGTCCGGTCCGCTGCCCGGCGGGAAGCCCAGCACGATCCGGACCGCCCGGTCGGGAAAGGCGGCGATGGCGACCGACCAGGGCAGCAGGAGCGCGGCGCCCGCTACGGCGGCGCCGCGGCGCGTGATCGGGCGGAACCTCATGGACCGAACTCCCCAGAGCCTTCTGGCACGCCTCGGCCGCCGCTTGCGAACGGCCCGCGTGGTGGAAGCCGGAGTATGTCGTCGCACCGCGCCCCGGAGAGGCGGCGCGTTTTCACGTCCGATTGTGCGAGCCGGAGTCTTCCTCGGTGCAGGGCGCAGTCCCCGTCCGCTACCCGGCGGGACGTCGCGGTGCTGGTGGGACGGGAGGCGGCCGCGTAACGTCGCCCCCCCGGGGCGCGGAGGCGCCGACGCCAAGCCGGCTAGGGCGAGTACCCACCGGTCCGGCCGCGATGGCCGCCACGCCTGTGGGCGCCCTATCAACCACCTGCCCCGAGAACGGAAGGGGTGTGCACGAGGGCATTCCGGACGGCAACGGCGGTAGCCGCGGCTTCTACGGCGCTTGGAACCTCGCGCCGGGCCCGGTGCGATTCTTGGAGATGGCCGGACGTATTCGGCAGAGTTTCACCACCGCCGCGCGAACGACGGCTAAAGCTTTCGCGGCGGTATAGTTTTACTGTATACAGACGCCCATGCATTCTCTACCCACAGGCGAGAGGCTAGTGCGCCTACATCGATCGGAACGGTGTTCAGTCTGATGCCGATGTTCGGTTTGACGCCCACCGAAACGGGCCAAGACAGCGCGGACTGGTCGGGGAGCACCCACCGCGGCCCGTGCCGGGTGGTCGCCGCCGACGAGCGGCGGGCTCGCCTCTTCGCGGCCAACGTTTTCACCGACCGCGCCGCGACGCGGACGCCGGCCGGGCTGCTGCCCGCCTCGCCCTGGATGCGGCGCGGCTTGGTGGCGGCCGCCCGGATCGTCGGCTCGGCGGACAACCTGAAAGCCGACGGCACCGTCATGGTGCCCTCCGATCCGGGCGACCCGGGCGGGTCCTACCGGGTGGTCGGGACGGGGCGGATGGTCTTGGCCGGACCGTTGCAGATCCGCCACGCCAACGCCATCCGCATCACCATGCCCGAGGAGCGGCCGGCGACGGCCAACCTCAGCGTCCCGGCCTTGCGCACGGAGGTCGAGCGGCTGCGTCAGGACTGCGCCGAGGCCTACCAAGTCATCGGCTCGCTGGCCGACCGGGCGGGCCTCCTCCAATACCCGGCGGTCGTGAAGGCGCTGGAGAACCTGGACGCCGCCACCCGCGGCGACCCCCGGCCCCACGCGGACCTCCTGCCGATCTTCCTGCCGGACAACGAGAACCACTGAACCGGCCCGGGTCCGGCCTGCCTCCAGTCACTGACATGGCGCCGAGGCATGGCCAGAACGGTGGCCATGCCCCGCCACAACCCTGCCGACGCGAAGAAGCGTCCGCCGTCCCTAGCCCGAATTCCCTACACATGAGCCCGCCTCGAGTGACCGGTTGGAGCGGCAGTTGGCCGACCCACCGGCATCGGATGAGGGCTCGGTCGAGCAGCTAGACGCGCTGCGCGATCCCGCCCGGGATTGACCCGCAGCGAACACCCGGCAGTCCGGGCGCCCTTGGCCCAGCCCCTCCTTACGACTCTGTGTTTGGGGGGGTGGCCTCGTTCGCGGCCTGCCATATACCCAGGAACGGCCTTTCCGGCCGCCGCGCAAGGCGGGGCAACCGCCAGGAGCCCAGGAGACGTCCGATGCCCAGCGCGCAGCCCGCCGCCGCGCCGGGCGGGGCGCCCGCGCGCCCTTCGGGAGCGCGGGCGTGAGCCGCCCCGGCACAGTCCTCGTCCTCGGCGCCGGGCAGGCCGGCTTTCAAGTCGCCGCGTCCCTGCGCGAGGACGGATTCGACGGGCGCGTCGTGCTGGTCGGGGAGGAGCCGGGGCTGCCGTACCAGCGCCCGCCCCTCTCCAAGGCTTACCTCACCGGCAAGGCGGATGCGGTCGCCGTCCGGCTGCGGCCCGAGAAGTTCTTCACCGAGCACCGGCTGGAACTGCGCGCGGGCGAGCGGGCGGTGCGGATCGACCGCGTCGGCCGGCGTGTGGCGTTGGCTTCCGGCGAGTCGCTGCCCTACGACCACCTCGTCCTCGCCCTCGGCGCGCGGAACCGGGCGCTGCCGGTGCCGGGCGCGGAGTTGGACGGGGTGGTGCAGCTCCGGACGCTCACCGATGCGGAAGGGTTGCGCCAACGGCTGGAGCGCGCGGGCGAGGCCGTGGTGGTTGGCGCCGGCTTCATCGGGCTGGAGTTCGCCGCCGTCGCCGCGGCGCGTGGTGTCGCGGTCACGGTGATCGAGTCCACCGACCGGCCGATGGCCCGCTCGTTGTCGCCCGCGATGTCGGCTTTCTTCCGCGATGCGCACGAGCGCCAGGATGCGCGGTTCGCGTTCGGCGCCACTGTCGTGCGCGTCCTCGGGGACGGGCGCGCGACCGGCGTGGAGACCGCCGACGGCCGCCGCTTCCCGGCGGACCTAGTGCTGGTCGGCATCGGCGTGGTGCCCAACGCGGAGCTGGCGGCCGAAGCCGGGCTCGCCGTCGCCGACGGGATCGTGGTGGACGAGCACTTGGCGACGGGCGACCCGGCCATCTCCGCCATCGGCGACTGCGCCCGCCACCCTTGCCGCTTCGCCGGGAGCGATGCCCCGGTGCGGATCGAATCGGTGCAGAACGCCGTGGACCAGGCGCGGTGCGTCGCCGCCCGCCTCGCCGGGCGGTCCACGGCGCCTTACGCGGCCGTGCCGTGGTTCTGGAGCGACCAGGGCGCGCTCAAGCTGCAGATCGCCGGGTTGGCGACGCCGCACAACCGCGCCGTGCCGCGCGGCGATCCGGCCGCGGGCGCCTTCTCGGTGTTCTGCTTCCGCGGGGGCCGGCTCGCCGGCGTCGAATCGGCCAACCGCCCGTTGGATCACGTTTTCGCGCGCAAGCTGCTGGCGAACGGGGCGGACCTAACGCCCGAGCAGGCGGCCGATCCGGGCTTTGACCTCAAGGCCCTCGCCGCCGCCGCGCCTCGGGCGGCGTAAAGGAAGGACACGGAAGATGCGAACCCAGGTCGGCATCGTCGGCGCGGGCCCAGCGGGGCTGATGCTCTCGCACCTGCTCCACCTCCGAGGCGTCGAGTCCGTCGTCGTGGAAAGCCGCTCGCGCGAGGCGATCGAAGCGACCATCCGCGCCGGCATCCTCGAACAGAGCACCGTCGACATGATGGCGCGGGCCGGCGTCGGCGACCGCCTGAAGCGCGAAGGCGTGGTCCACCACGGCACCATCCTCCGCTTCAACGGCCGGGACCACCGCATCGACTTCGAGGGATTGACCGGCGGGCGCGTCGCCACCCTCTACCCGCAGCACGAGGTGCTGAAGGACCTCATCAAGGCGCGGCTCGACGCGGGCGGCGACATCCGGTTCGAGGCCAAGGACACCGTCGTGGAGGACGTGGAAAGCCCGCGGCCGCGCATCCGCTTCACCGACAAGGACGGGCGGGCGCAGAACCTGGAATGCGACTTCGTCGCGGGCTGCGACGGCTCCTACGGCGTGTCCCGCCCCGCCATTCCGCAGGACAAGCGCAAGGACTACCTGCGCATCTACCCGTTCGGCTGGTTCGGCATCCTCTGCGAGGCGCCGCCCTCCTCCGAGGAGCTGGTCTACGCCCGGCACCCGCGCGGCTTCGCCCTCATCAGCAGCCGCACGCCGGAGGTGCAGCGCATGTATTTCCAATGCGACCCGAACGACAAGACGGACAACTGGTCCGAGGACCGCATCTGGGAGGAGCTGCAGACGCGCGTGTCCGGCGAGGACGGGTTCCGCCTGAAGGAAGGCCGCATCTTCCAGAAGAACATCGTCCCGATGCGCTCCTTCGTGTGCGAGCCGATGCAGCACGGGCGGCTGTTCATCGCCGGCGACGCCGCCCACACCGTGCCGCCGACCGGGGCCAAGGGGATGAACCTCGCCATGGCCGACATCCACGTGCTCGACCGTGCGCTGGGCCGCTTCTACGCCGACGGGTCCACCGACCTGCTGGACACGTACTCGGAAACGGCGCTGAAGCGGGTGTGGCGGGCGCAGCACTTCTCCTGGTGGATGACCTCCATGCTGCACCGCTTCGAGGGCGCGAGCGAGTTCGACGAGAAGCGCCAGCTCGCGGAGCTGGACCTGGTCACAAGCTCGGTCCCTGCCGCCACCTCGCTCGCCCAGAACTACGTCGGCCTGCCGCTCGAATGAAAGACCGACGGGAGGAGGAAACGCCATGAGCATCGCGGAAACCGCGCCGCGGCCGGCACGCGCCCCGGAATCGGACGCGGACCCGTTCTCCATCGAGTTCTTCGAAGACCCGCACCGCATCCACGACGAGTCGCGCGAAGCCGGGCCGGTGGTGTTCCTGCGCCGTTACGGCGTCCACGCGGTCGCCCGCTACGCGGAGGTCCACGCCGTCCTGAACGACTGGCGGACCTTCTGCTCGTCGCGCGGCGTCGGCATGGACGACTACGCCACCGGCAAGCCCTGACGCCCGCGTAGCCTGGTGTTGGAAACCGACCCGCCCGAGCACGACCGCGCCCGCGCCCGCGCCGTGCTGAACAAGGCGCTCTCGCCGGCCGCGATGAAGCGCTTACGGGAAGGCTTCGCGGCGGCGGCCGAGCGGAAGGTGGTCGAACTCCTGGAGCGGGGCAGCTTCGACGCCGTCCCCGACCTCGCCGAAGCCTACACGATGACGGTGTTCCCCGGCGCGCTCGGGATGCCGCACGAAGGTCGGGAGCACGCCTTGCCCTACGCCGCCGTGGTGTTCAACTCCTTCGGCCCTGACAACGACTTGCGGCGCGAAGCGCTGGCGGACGCCGCGCCGCACATGGCCTGGGTGGCCGAATCCTGCCGGCGGGACAGGTTGGCGCCCGGCGGCTTCGGCGCGGGCATCCACGCCGCGACCGACACCGGCGAAATCACGCCGGACGAGGCGCCGCTGCTGGTGCGCTACCTGTTCTCGGCGGGGGTGGACACCACGGTCAACGGCATCGGCGCGGCGCTCTACTGCCTCGCGCGCTTCCCGGACCAGTGGCGCAAGCTGCACGAGAACCCTTCCCTCGCCCGCGCCGCTTTCGAGGAGGCGGTCCGCTTCGAGAGCCCGGTGCAGACCTTCTTCCGCACCGCGACCCGCCCAGTCGAGATCGGCGGCGTCGAGGTGGGCGAGGGCCGGAAGGTGCTGATGTTCCTCGGCGCGGCCAACCGCGGCCCGCGCCGGTGGGAACGGCCGAACGACTACGACGTCGCCCGCCGCACCAGCGGCGATGTCGGCTTCGGCAACGGCGTCCACATGTGCGTCGGTCAGCTCCTGGCGCGGCTGGAGGGCGAGGTCCTGCTGGCCGCCATGGCGCGCAAGGTGGCCTCCCTTGAGATCAGCGGCCCGGTGAAGCGCCGTTACAACAACGCGCTGCGCGGCCTGGCCAGCCTGCCGCTCACCATCCGCCCCGCTGGGGCTTGAGGAGGACCATGCCGAACGTCGTTTTCGTCCACCCCGACGGCGCACGGGAGGAGTTGGAGATCGCCGAAGGGACGAGCGTCATGCAAGGCGCCACGGCGCAGGGGATCGACGGCATCGTGGCGGAATGCGGCGGCAATTGCATGTGCGCCACCTGCCACGTCTACGTGGAGCCTTCGCAGCTCGCCTCGCTTCCGGCGATGTCCGAGGAGGAGGACGCGCTGCTGAACGGCACGGCGAGCGAGCGCAAGCCCAACAGCCGGTTGACCTGCCAGCTTCCGGTGACGGCCGCTCTAGACGGATTGGTGGTGAGCCTGCCCGAACGGCAGGTGTGACGGCGGACAACGACAAAGAAGAGGGAGGACGATGATGGGTCGTTGAAGGGGCCGCCTCGCGGCGGCGGCCGCGGGCCTGCTCGCCTGCATCGGCGGGGCGTACGCGCAGATCTCGGACGACGTCGTCCGGGTCGGCGTCCTGAACAACATCTCGGGCGTCTTCCAGGACACCAACGGCGCCGGCTCGGTGATGGCGGCGCGCATGGCGGCGGGGGACTTCGCCGGCGGCGGGCGCGGCATCCGCGTCGAGATCGTGCAGGGCGACCACCAGAACCGCGCCGACGTGGGCTCCGCGCTGGCCCGCCGCTGGCTCGACGTGGACAAGGTGGACGCGGTGGTGGACGTGCCGAACTCGGCCGTCGGGCTCGCGGTCAACACGCTGCTGCGCGACAGCCGGGCGGCGCTCCTCGCCTCCTCCACGGCGACCTCGGAACTCACCGGTGCCCAGTGCTCGCCCAACACCGTGCAGTGGGTGACGGACACCTGCGCCATCGCCAGTTCTACCGCCGCCGGCGTCATGCAGCGCGGCGGCGGTAGTCGGTATTCCCTCACCATGGACTACGCGCTCGGCCACGGCATCGTCCGCGACGCCACCGCCTTCATCGAGGCCCGGGGCGGCCGCGTGCTCGGCGGCGCCCGCCAACCCGCTCGGGACCAGCGATCTGTCCTCCATGCTGCTCCAAGCCCGCTCCTCGCGGGCCAAGGTGGTCGGCCTCGCCAACGCCGGCGCGGACACGATCGACGCCGTGAAGCAGGCCGCCGAGTTCGGCGTCGGACCGCGTTCCGGGCAGTCGCTGGTGGCGATGCTGGCCTTCATCAACGACGTCCACGCCATGGGCCTGCGCGCGGCGCAGGACGTGCTGCTGACAGAGACGTTCTACTGGGACATGAACGAGGGGACGCACGCCTGGAGCCGCCGCTTCGGCGAGCGCATGGGCGGCAACCTCGTGCCCAGCACCAACCAAGCCGGCGTTTACTCCGCGACGCTGGCTTATCTCCGGGCTGTCGCCGCGGCGGGGACGGACGACGCGCGGTGGGTCGTGCCCGAGATGAAGCGCGCGCCGTTCCAAGACCCGCTGTTCGGCGACATGGCGGTGCGGCAGGACGGCCGCGCCATGCACCTGTTCGAGGTCAAGAAGCCGGAGGAGAGCCGCCGCCCCTTCGACCACTACAATCTGGCCCACACCATCCCGGGCGACCAGGCGTTCCGGCCCATGGCGGAGGGCGGCTGCCCGCTGGCGCGCTGAGCGCGGCGGTCAGTCCAGTTCCACCTTGGCGCGCCGCACCACCTCGCCCCAGCGGGCGATCTCCCGCTTGATGTACGCTTCGAACTGCTCCGGCGTGTCCCCGATCGGCTCCGCGCCTTGCTCCTCGATCTTGGCGCGGACGGCGGGGTCGCGCACCGCGGCCTGGATCTCGGCGGCGAGGCGCTCGATGATGGGTCGCGGCGTGCGGGCGGGCACCTGGATGCCGAACCACGCCACGGCGTCCACCGAGGGGAAGCCCGCTTCGCGCGTCGTCGGCGTGTCCGGCAGGGCCGGGGCGCGCTTCTCGGTCGTCACCGCGAGCGCCCGCATCCGCCCGTCGCGGATGTGACCGAGCGAGGAAGGCAGGTTGTCCACCGCGAGGTCAACGCGCCCGGCGATCACCTCCGTCAGCATCGGCCCGGAGCCGCGGAACGGCACATGGACGAGGTCGATCCCGGCCGCCTGCTTCAGCAGCTCGCCGGTGAGGTGCAGGCTGGTGCCGTTGCCGGAGCTGCCGATGGTGAGCCCGTCGCGGCGGCGCTTGGCCAACGCCACGACATCGGCCAGCGTCCGGGCCTCCACGTTCGGCGCGGCGACGATGACGTTAGGCACCGCCGCCATGTTGGAAACGGCGGCCAAGTCCTCCGGCTTGTAGGGCATGGTATGGCGGTACAAGCCGTAGTTGATCGCCGCCGTGCCGATGGTGGCCATCAACAGCGTGTGCCCGTCGTTCGACTTGGCCACTGCGTCGGCGCCGATGTTGCCGCCTGCGCCGCCGCGGTTCTCCACCACCACGGGCTGGCCCAGCCGGGCGCCCAGCGCGTCGGCCAGGATGCGCGCCAGCAAGTCGGTGGTGCCGCCCGCCGGGAAAGGCACCACGATCCGCACCGGCCGCGTCGGCCACGAGGCGGCGTCGCCTTGGGCATGGGCAGCGCGGCGCGCCCCAGGGAAGGTCGTCGCCGGAAGGAGGGCGGAAACGCCCAGCAACGCGCGGCGGCGCAGGGTGGTGTGCATGGCTGTCGGTCTCTCCCGGTTCGGTGCCGCGCCGGGAAAGTTCGGCCGCGGCGGGGCGGTTTCCGGTAGCCTGGGACGCGGCACCCGCGGCCACAAGCGGGGCGGTGGAGGAAACATGCGCAGAACGCTGCTGGCGACCGCGTTCGCGGTTGGCGCGTCCTTGCCGGTTTCCCGCCAAGCGGCGGCGCAGCAGGTCCAAGTGGTCGTCCCGTTCCCCGCGGGCAGCGGCGGCGACACCGTCGCGCGCATCGTGCAGCCGGCTTTGGCAGAAGAGCTGGGCGCCTCCGGCTTGGTCCGCAACGTGGCCGGCGCGGCCGAGGTGACGCGGGCGAAGCCGGACGGGACGACGCTGCTGCTCACTTCCATGTCCACGGTGGTCATCCAGCCGAGCGTTCCCTACCGCGTGGGGAGCTTCGCGCCGGTCTGCCTGGTCGCGGACGTGGCCACGCGGGCGCGGGCCGAGCCTGGCAAGCTGCCCTTCGCCACGGGCGGGATCGGCGGGCTCGGCCACCTCGCCATGACGGCGCTGACGCGCGCGGCCAGCATCGAGAAGAACCACACGCCTTTGCGCGGCTCCGGCGACGGGGTTGCGACCATGCAGCAGGGCAGCGTGTCCAGGCTCGCCGCCGAGGTCAACTTGGAGCACCAGTACGGCTTCACCCAACCGCGGTGTTCGCCGAAAAGCGGATGCCACAAGACCCGGGCGCGCCCACCGTGCGCGAGCAAGGGCACGACTTGGCCCTCGCGCTACGGGCCGGGCTCTACGCCCCGGCCGGCACGCCGGACGCGATGCTGGACAAGCTGGACGGGGCGTGCGGCCGCGTCCTCCACGCACGCGCCGTGACCGAGGGAATGGCGCGCGCGGCGCATCCCATCCGCCACCCCGGACGACGGTGCTTCTCGGCTTCCACCGAGGTGGAGGCCGAGAAGCACCGAGCCATCATCGAAGCCACGGGCATGCGCCGGGCCGACTGACCGGCCGGGCGCACACTTGGGCTCTGCGGTTGCTAGTAGCGGTAGCGCGGGGCCGTCAGCGCGCCGCCGGCCGCGCCGACACCTCCGCCGATGAGGGCGCCCGTGCCTACGTTCCCCCCGGTCACCGCGCTCACGCCGGCGCCCGCGCCAGCGCCGAGGAGGCCGCCGGACACCGCCCGTCCGCCCGGGGTGCGCCCGCATGCCGCCACGCTGAACGAAACGGCGCCGATGAGCAGCGCGGCCATCAACTTGCGTGTCACAATCGCTTCTCCCTGGTCCGTTACGCCAGCCAAAACGCACGAAGGGCGGCAAAGCGTTCCCTGCCTCTGTTCACGAAATCGTCCGTTGTGCCGGCATGACCCCGCTCAACGCCGCAACACCGGCAGCACGCGTCGGCCGAACGCCTCCATGAACGCCTCCTGGTTGCGGCCGACTTGGTGCGGTTGAATTTCGTCGAAGCCGAGTTCCGCGAGCTGCGCCAAGCGCTCCGCGTGCCAGCCGAGGTCGGAGGAGATCCAGACCGACTCTCGCATGTCCCCCGGTCGGACGAAGCGCGTCGCGGTGTCGAACTCCTCGGGCGTGCGCAACTGCCAGTTCACTTCGCTGCCAAGGACGTTGGTGCGCCACTGCTCGTGCGCGCCGGCCAGCGCTTCCTCCTCGGTCGGCGCACTCCCGCAGGCGCGCGTTGCGCTCCGCCTTTTCCGGCCACACCACGCCGGTGATGCCCTCGTTCAGGCGTTGGCCGCTGCCGAGCGCCAGCCAAAAGCGGCCCGGGAACATCTCGGCCAGCGTTGCCGCGCCCTGAGCCAGGATGGCCGGGTGGTAGCGGTAGCCCGGCGCCGAATCACGCCGAAGGGCAACGCCGTACTCGCCATCGCCGCACCGAGCCAGGACCACGCGAAGCCCGAATGCCCTTGCGCGGCGCCCCAGGGCCGGAAGTGATCGGAGGACATGGCGCAATCGAAACCGGCCGCCTCCGCGGCGCGCGCGAGGGACAGCAGCTCCGAAGGCGGGAACTGCTCGTGGGGCGCGTGGAAGCCGATGCGGGGACGGGACATGCGCTCACCAAAGGCAGAGGCGGCGGGAACTCGCGCCGCCGCACCCGGTTGCCGCCCGCAGCGCGAGCCTCAGGAAAGAACGCATTGTGATTCGAGCCGTCATCTTCGACGTGGACGGGACGCTGGTGGACACCAACGACCTACACGCCGCCTCCTGGGCCGACGCCTTCCGGCGCTTCGGCCACGACATCCCGCAAGACCGCATCCGGCACGAGATCGGCAAGGGCGGCGACCAGCTCATGCCGGCCCTCCTACCCCGGGACGCGGTGGAGCGGCAGGGCGAGGACATCGAAGCGTTCCGCAAGGACCTTTACATGCGCGAGTGCCTGCCGCGGGCGCGCGCCTTCCCGGAGGTGCCGGCGCTGGTCCGGCGCATCCGCGCGGCGGGGCGGAAGATCGTGCTGGCCTCGGCGGGCAGCGCCGCCGAGGTGGACCGCTACAAGGAGACCGCCGGCATCGCCGACCTGATCGACGACGCCACCACGAAGGACGACGCGGATCACTCCAAGCCCTTCCCCGACATCTTCCGGTCGGCGCTCGACCGCATCGCGCCCGTCCCGGCGGAGGACGCAATGGTGGTGGGCGACACGCCTTACGACGCCGAGGCCGCCGAAAAGGCCGGGCTGCGCGCGGTCGGCCTGCTCTGCGGCGGCTTCCCGGAGCACGAGTCGCGGCGGTCCGCCTTCGTCGCCCTGTACCGCGATCCGGCCGATCTGCTGGCGCCGTACGAGCACTCGCCGCTGTCCGAAGGGTGAGTTCCGCCGTGCCGGACCAGCACGCTTGGTGGCAGCGCGGCGTCGTCTACCAAGTGTATCCGCGCTCCTTCCAGGACTCGAACGGCGACGGCGTGGGCGACCTGCCGGGCATCCTGTCGCGCCTCGACCGCCTTTCGGCGCTGGGCGTGGACGCGGTGTGGATATCGCCGATCTGTCCTTCGCCGATGGCCGACTTCGGCTACGACGTGTCGGACTACACGGGCATCGACCCGGCGTTCGGGAGCTTGGAAGACTTCGACCGGCTCGTGGCGGCGGCGCACGCGCGCGGCCTCCGGGTGATCCTGGACTACGTGCCGAACCACAGTTCCGACCGGCACCCCTGGTTCGTCGAGAGCCGCTCCTCGCGTTCGAACCCGAAGCGGAACTGGTACACCTGGCGCGATCCTGCACCGGACGGCGGGCCGCCCAACAATTGGCTGAGCGAGTTCGGCGGCCCCGCCTGGACCTTCGACGCGGCCACGGGCCAGCACTACTACCACGCCTATCTGCCGGCGCAGCCGGACCTGAATTGGCGGAACCCGGAAGTGCGCGCGGCCATGCTGGACGCCTTGCGCTTCTGGCTCGACCACGGCGTGGACGGTTTCCGCGTGGACGCCATCCACCACCTGATCGAGGACGCCGACCTCCGCGACAACCCGCCCAACCCGGACTGGCGCCCCGGCATGTCGCCGGCGCGCAGTCTCATCCGGGCCTACACGATGGACCAGCCGGAGGTGCATGACGCCATCGCCGAGATGCGGCGCGTTTCGGACGGATACCCGGGCGACCGCGTGCTGATCGGCGAGGCGTACCTGCCGATCGACAGGTTGATGATGTACTACGGCGCGGACCTCTCCGGCTTCCACCTGCCCTTCAACTTCCACCTGCTCTCGACGCCTTGGAAGGCGCGGGACATCGCCGCGCTGGTGGAGCGCTACGAGGCGGCGCTGCCGCCGGGCGGCTGGCCCAATTGGGTGCTCGGCAACCACGACCGTTCCCGCGTGGCGAGCCGGCTCGGGCCGGCGCAAGCGCGCGTCGCCGCCATGCTGCTGCTGACGCTGCGCGGCACGCCGACGCTCTACCAGGGCGACGAGATCGGCATGGAGGACGTGCCGATCCCACCCGGACGGGTGCAGGACCCCTGGGAGCGGAACGTGCCGGGCCTCGGCCGCGACCCGGTGCGGACGCCGATGCAGTGGGACGCGGGGCCGAACGCGGGCTTCGCGCCCCCCGGCGCGGAGCCGTGGCTGCCGCTCGCGCCCGACTGGGGCGCCAGGAACGTCGCGGCCCAGGCCGCGGACCCGCGCTCGATGCTGTCGTTGCACCGGGCGCTGCTGGCGCTCAGGCGGGCGGAGCCGGCGCTGTCGGTCGGCTCCTATGCGCCCGTGGAGGGCGCGGCGGAGGACGTGCTGGCCTTTGAGCGGCGGGACGAGGCCACGGGCCGGACCTTGCTGGTGGCGCTGAACCTCGGCGACCGGGAGCGCGACCTGCCCCGCGCCGCGGCGGAGCCGCGCGTCCTGCTTTCGACCCGCATGGACGGCGGGGCGGGACGCCTGCGTTCCGATGAAGGAGTCGTGCTCGGCTGAGGTGCTCCTCTGCCGCCTCGCTTCCCCGTCACCGGGCAGCGGGCCCGCCGGGCCGCTCCGCATCGGCTGGGCGATGCCGCGCCATCGCGGTGGCACCGCGGCATCCAAGGCCGAACAATGCCGGTCGGCGCCTCGGAAACCGCCGGTTGGCGAAAGGCCGGCGGCCGCCCTCAGGTTCGGGGGTGCGCGCTTGTCTGCTCGGTGAAGCTTCGTTACGATCCGCTCCGCCACCGCGGGGAAGCTGTGCTAACCCCGGCCGGAACGCCGCTCGCCGCGGCCGCCGCCCACGTGCTCCTGGCCGTCGCCTCGGCCTGCTCCCCGGATCCGCGCTACTGCTCGCCCCAGCCCGACCGGTTCGAAAGGAACCGTAGTACCGCGCGCGAGAACGACCGAGAGGTACATCCCATCGGAGGCGTCGTACTGACGGCGGTTGCCGCGGCAACCGCGCTCGCAGGCTACCGCTGCTATTGAAGTCATTGACCCGCGCGGCGGCCGCGTCCAGGCCCGTTCGGCACGGCGCGGCAAACCCTCCCACATGCGCGACATCGGATGGTGGAGCCCGGCGGCAGGCGTCTTCCCGCCACGCCGGCTCGCAAGCTTCGGAGCCCGGGTGCTTGCCGCTGATGCGGCTACTTTCCTCGCCGCGTTACCCGGTGCGGGCCGGGCTTCCCGGTGTAAAGGGCGCGGCTCGGGCGTTGGCGCACGGGCTGTGGCATTTCCGCCTCGCGGACGCGACCATTTCCGCGGCGGCACGCGGGGTTCAACTCGCCATCTTGAGGCCCGCGACGCCGGCGAGGATCAGCGCCAAGCAGAAGATGCGCGCGGCGGTGGCCGGGTCGCCTTCGATCGCCATGCCCCAGATCGCCGCGCCGGCGGCGCCGATGCCGGTCCAGATGGCGTAAACGGTGCCGATCGGCAGGGACTGCAAGGCGCGCGACATGCAGTAGAAGCTCACGGCCATCGCCGCGACGGTGGCGACGCTGGGCCAAAGGCGCGAGAAGCCGTCGGTGTATTTGAGCAGCACCGCCCACACCACCTCGAACAGGCCGGCAACGCCGAGCCACACCCACGCCATGCCGTCTTCCTTTCGCGCGTCGTCAGGCGGCCGGGGCCGGCGCGGGCTCGGCCGCGAAGGCTTGGCTGCGCACCAGCCGGGCGTAGAGGCCGCCGGCGGCCATCAGCTCGGCGTGGGTGCCCTGCTCCACGGCGCGGCCACCGTCCATAACCACGATGCGGTCGGCCTCGCGCACGGTGGCGAGGCGATGGGCGATGACGAGCGTCGTCCGGCCCTTGCGGAGCGTCGCCAGCGCCTCCTGCACCGCCGCCTCGTTCGCCGCGTCGAGCGCGCTGGTCGCCTCGTCCAGCAGCAGCACGCGCGGGTCGCGCAGCAGGGCGCGGGCGAGGGCGATCCGCTGCCGCTGGCCGCCCGACAGGCGGTTGCCGCCGGGGCCCAGCGGCGTGTCGTAGCCTTGGGAAAGCGCGGCGACGAAGCCGTGCGCCTGGGCGGCGCGGGCGGCGGCCTCCACCTCCGCCCGGGTCGCGCCGGGGCGGCCGCAGGCGATGTTGGCGAAGGCGGTGTCGTCGAACAGCACCGCGTCCTGCGCGACGTAGGCGATGGCGTCGCGGAGGGAGGCCAGGGCCACCTGCCGCACGTCGGCGCCGTCCAGCCGCACCGCGCCGGCGGTGGCGTCATAGAGGCGCGGCACCAGGGCGAGCGCGGTGGACTTGCCGCCGCCGGAGGGGCCGACCAGGGCCACCGTCTCGCCAGGGCGAGCGGTGAAGGACAGGCCGTGCAGCGCCTTGTCCGCCGTGCCCTCGTAGCGGAAGCCGACCGCGTCGAACTCGACCAGGCCGCGCCCGGCCGGCAGCGGCTCGGCGTCGGGCGCGTCGACCACACGGCGCGGCGCGTCGATCGCGGCGAAAACGCCGGCCAGCCCCGCCAGTCCCTGCTGCAAGGCGGCGTTGAGCGAGCCCAAGGAGCGCACCGGCCGCGCCGCGATCAGCACGGCGGCGACGAAGCCGGTGAACTCGCCGAGCGTCCCCTGGCCGGAGGACACGCGCCAGCCGACGAAGAGCAGCACGGCCGCCACCGCCAGCCCGCCCAGCACCTCCAGCACCGGGTCGAGGGAGGCGCGGATGCGGGCGATCTTGAACAGCGACTCGCGCAGGCCGGCGAAGGCGGAGGCGGCGCGCCTCTCCTCCTGCTCTTCCAACCGGTAGGCGCGCACCAGCCGCGCGGCGGCGAAGCTCTCCGTCAGCGCCGCCGCCGTGTCGCCCATGCGCTCCTGCATGCCCCCCGAGGCGCGGCGGATGCGCTTGCCGAGGCGCAGGATCGGCAGCACCGCGATCGGGTACAGCAGCACCGCGACCAGCGACATCTGCCAGTCGAGCCAGACCATGGAGGCGACGAGGCCCACGATGGTCAGCACGTCCGAGCCGCCGTTGATGGACTTGGTCAGCGCCTCCCGGATGGCGGCCGCGTCCACGGTGAAGCGGGTGGAGTGCCGCGCCGGCGCCTCGCGCGCCACCGCGGCGAGGTCGGCGCGCGTCAGAGCCCGGAACAGCGCCACCTGCAAGCCCTCGATGACCCTCAGCACCACGGACTGCACCGCCACCGCCTGCCCGTACTGCGCCAGCGCCTTGGCGCAGACCACGCCGACGATCACCGGCGGCAGCAGCCACAGCACCGCGCCGTCGCCGGCGTTGAAGCGGTCGAAGGCCTGCTGGATCACCACCGGATAGAGCGCGGTCAGCCCCGCCAGCAGCACGGTGCAGACCACGGCCAGCGCGATGCCGCGCCGGTGGCGGCGCAGGTGCTCGCGGTAGAGGCGGCGGACGAGCGCGCCGGTCGTGTCGGGCAGGGGTGCCATAGCGGATGGGGCGTATCATGCCGCGGCGCTCGTGTCCCAACCCTCCCGGATCGGCCCGCACGCATGAGGCGCGGACTCTATAACTCAGCCGAGGTCAATTCCGATCCAGGCCGCCAGTCCCTTGCCGTTCGGTCAGGCTGCGGCAAATCGTGATGGGCTGACCTACCAAGCGGCCCCGTGGACCAATCCTGGTTCACGTGCCGGGGATGACTGACATGCCGACGCATGGCGTTGCAAAGCTCCCTTACGACGTCCTGACGTGGTTCCTCTCGCTATTCCTGCCTGCCGGGGGTGCCGTGCAGGCGAACCCCTTGGGCTTCCTCGCCGCTGCTACCGTGGTCACGGCGATGTTCGCCGTTTCCGCTTGGGCCGTGGTCAATCGTGACGAGTTCGACAATGGGTACGCGCCTTGGCTGGCGTTGGGCGCGGCCGCATACGCGGGGGTTGTCGTCTACGTGGCTGCGGCCGCTTGAGGCAGCCGCACATCGGTGCCCTCGGACGTGGCGTCCGGGGCGCACTGGCGTCATGAGTGACGCTCAGCGGTCAGTTCACGGAGCCGGCCGCGGCACGCCTCGGCGCCGTCCGCGCAGCCGCGCTCCATCCACCAGGACCGCGCCGCGCCGAGTAGCCGACCGACCTCCGGCCCGGGCGGGACGCCCAGCGCCAGCACGTCGCGGCCGTGCAGCGGGAATTCCGGCCGCTCCATCGCCGAAAGGCGGCGGCGCACGCCCGCCAGATCGCCCGGGGCGCCGCGCGCCTCGGCCAGCAGCGACCGGCCGAGCAGCGCCGCGTGCCCGTCTTCCGCCAAGGCGCGGCGCAGCGCGGCGTCGTTGGCGTCGGAGGGCGGCGCCGGGCCGCGCAACGCGGCCAGCGTCGCCGCCTCGGCGCCGGACATGCGGAGCCGCGAGGCGAGGCCGCCGAAAGCGGTGCCCACCGGGAACAAGGCGGCGAAGCGGAGCAGCGGGTCCGGTGGCGCGTCCCCGATCCCGACCAGCCGCGCCAACGCGGCCACCTCGGTCCCCTCCGGCAGCACCGCGCCCAGCACGCCGGTTTCCCCCATCAGCGCCACCGCGCCGGACGGGTCGGGCGCCGCCAGCAGGCGCTTGATCTCCATCCACACCCGCTCGGCCGAGAGCCGCGCCAGCCCCGGCACCGCGGCGCGTATCGCCGCCAGCGCAGCCGGGTCCGGCTCGCCCCGGCCGTAGCGCGCCTGGAAGCGGAAGAAGCGCAGCGCCCGCAGGTAATCCTCGCGCAGCCGCGTGTCCGGGTCGCCCACGAAGCGCACCCGCCCCGCCGCGAGGTCCTCGCGCCCGCCGAAGTAGTCCCAGAGGCGCCCATCCGCGGCGAGCGACATGGCGTTGATCGTGAAGTCGCGCCGCGCGGCGTCCTCGCGCCAGTCGGTGGTCCACTCCACGGCGGCGTGGCGCCCGTCGGTGGCCACGTCGCGGCGGAGGCTCGTGACCTCGACGGGCTCCCCGCCGAACACGGCGGTGACGGTGCCGTGGGCGAGGCCGGTGTCGAAAACCTTCATCCCGGCCCGGCGCAGGAGCGGCGCCACGGCGTCCGGCGGCAGGGGCGCGGCCACGTCCACGTCATGGACCGGGCGGTCGGCCAGCGCGTCCCGCACGCACCCGCCCACCGCGCGGGCGCCGGGCAGCGCGGCGAGCACGGCGGCGGGCGCGGGCGCCGACAGGAAGGCGGGCGGCGGGGCGATGGCGGCGTGCGGCGGGTCGTCGTCTTCCGCGGTCATCGCTGCGGCGGCGGGGCCGTTTGCTGCGCGCTCGCCGGCGGCGGCGCTTCCCGCGCGTGCCCCCGCACCACCTGGCCATCCTCTCCCAACCGGGCGGGCACGTAGGCCGTGCCCCGCTGTTCCGTGTCCGAGAGCCCGTACCAGATCAGGGCGGCGAGCCCCAGTGCGATGCCGCCCAGCGCCGGGATGAGCACGTTGAGCGGCAACTCCTCGCCGGGGTGCCGGCGGAGCCATAGCAAGTAGGCGGCGGTGGGCAGGAGGAACAGCAGAACGGAAAGGACGGCCATCGGGAACCCATGAAAGCGACCGCGGGGCCGGGACGCGCCCCGCCAGTCGATCGGTCGGTCAGCCCCGCAGCACCCGTGCCAGATTCACGAGGATCGCCGCCGTGGCGCCCCAGATGTAGTGACGTTCGTGCGGCCAGACCCAGAATTCCCGTCGCCGGCCGCGGAATTCGCCGCTGCGCCGCTCCGGCGCCGCAGGGTCCAGCACGGTGGAGAGCGGCAGTTCGAAGGCTTCGGCCACCTCCGCCGGGTCGGGCGTGAGGACGAGCGGCGCCGGCAGGAGCGCCACCACCGGCGTCACGTGGTAGCCGGTGCCGGTCAGGTGCTCGGGCAGGCGGCCGATCAGTTCGGGCAAGCGGGGGTCGAGGCCGACCTCTTCCGCCGCCTCGCGCACCGCCGCCGCTTCCGGCGTCTCGCCCGGTTCCATCCGGCCTCCCGGGAAGCTCACCTGCCCGGCGTGGGAGGACAGGCGCGGGGACCGCAAGGTGAGCAGCACCGAAGGCTCTTCCGGATGCGACACGATGGGCACCAGCACGGCGGCCGGCACGACCCGGCCCGGCTGCGAGACCATCTCCGCGTCGTCGCTGAAGGAGCGCGAGATTCGCGCCAAGACGGCCGTGTCGCCCAGCCGCTCCGCGATGGCCGCAGGGGTCATGGGCGCCTTTTGGGCGCCGCGCCGGCCGTCGCCGCCCGCGTCCTCATGCCGACCGGTTCGGCCCCGCCGTCACTCCGCCGCCGCCGCTTGTGCCGCCGGCGGCGGCGCCACGCCCGACGCGCCGGCGGCCGTCTCGCCGGGCGGGACCTCGTCGATCGGGAAGAAGACGCCCTCGCTCCACACGCCCAGCACCTCGCGCCCGTCGATCGTCTCGGGCTGGGCCAGCGCCACCAATTCGTAGAAGACGGCGCGGTTGATCTTGGCTTCGAGCCCCGGCCGGACCGTGATGTAGGGGCGCGGTTCCCGCGTTTGCGGGCAGAGGTGGACGCGGATCGGGTGCTCCGCGTCGGCCGTCACGATCTCGTCGAGGTTGGTGCGGAAGGTAAGGCACTGGCGGGGCCGGTCGGTGGGCGCGTCCTCGCACACGCAGTCGCGCCACCACAGCTCCACTGCGACGAAGGGCGCGTCCTCCACGTCGATGCGGCCGCGCTCCACCGGCGTTTCCAGCCAGTAGGCGCCGTCCGCCCCCCGTTTCAGCACACTGGCGAACAGGCAGACCAACTCCTTCCGGCCGATCGGGCTGTTGCGGTAGTGCCAGCCGCCATTGCGGTCTATGCGGATGTCGAAATGGCCGCAGTCCCGCTTGGTCCGGGGCATCGCCTGGGGGAAAGAGGGCGTCGCAACCCCCGCCCGGACGGCCTTGGGCGGGGTTCCGGTTGCGACCGGCTCCTTTGCCAGCATCGTCTTGGCCTCCCGTGCCGCTGCCGCTTCGTCCGTGCCGCGTTTGGTCATGGGCTTCCGCTGTTCCATGCCTGTGTGCGAGTTTGGGCCTCGGAAATCGCCCGTCGGGCCTTCGCGGTCCGCACCTCCGGCGCATATAGGGATCGTGGCTGGCATGATTGAAGTGGCGAACCCTACGATGAGCGCAACGGCCGAAGCGGACCCCAAGGCCCTGGTGGCGGAAGCGGAGGCGTTGGCCGCGCGGCTGGCCGGGGTGCGCGAGGCTGTGGGGCGGATCATCTTCGGCCAAGACAGCGTGGTGGAGCAGACGCTCATCACGCTGTTGTCGGGGGGACACGCCTTGCTGGTCGGCGTGCCCGGCCTCGGCAAGACCCGGCTGGTGGAGACGCTCGGCACCGTGCTCGGCCTGGACGCCAAGCGGGTGCAATTCACCCCGGACCTGATGCCGGCGGACATCCTCGGCTCCGAGGTTCTGGAGGAGGGGGAGGACGGCCGCCGCCACTTCCGCTTCATCCCCGGCCCGGTGTTCTGCCAACTCCTGATGGCGGACGAGATCAACCGCGCCTCGCCCCGGACGCAATCGGCTCTGTTGCAGGCGATGCAGGAGCAGCGGGTGGCCGTCGCCGGCGTGATCCACCCCGTGCCCACGCCCTTCCATGTGCTCGCGACGCAGAACCCCATCGAGCAGGAGGGCACCTACCCCCTGCCGGAAGCGCAACTCGACCGCTTCCTCTTGGAGGTGGAGGTCTCCTACCCGGACGAGGCGGCGGAGCGGGCCATGCTGCTCGCCACCACCGGCGCGCACAACCCGCGGCCGCACCAAGCCCTGACGGCGCAGGAATTGATCGCCGCCCAAGCGCTGATCCGCCGCATCCCGGTGGCCGAGGGCGTGTTGGACGCCATCCTCAAGCTGGTGCGGAACGCCCGGCCGGAAGAAAGCCCGCTCGAGTCCGTGCGCCGCAACCTGTCCTGGGGCCCGGGGCCGCGGGCGGCGCAGGCGCTGATGCTCGCGACGCGGGCGCGGGCGGTGCTGGACGGCCGCCTTTCGCCCTCGGTCGATGACGTGCTGGCCCTGGCCGAGCCGGTGCTGCGGCACCGCATGGCGCTCAACTTCGCCGCCCGCGCCGACGGCGTGCGGCTCCCGGAGGTGATCGACACCCTCAAGGGCCAGGTTGCGTAGCGCGGGCGCCGAGGGCTTTTCGGCGGGCGGCGGCATCGCTGCGTCTAGGCCCGGCGCGGCCTCCACCGCGCTGCGGGCCGAAGCGCTGGGGGCGCGTCTGCCGCCCCTGGTGGTCGCGGCCGACCGCGTCGCCGCCACCGTCATGCAGGGCGTCCACGGCCGGCGGCGGTCCGGCCAGGGCGATGCTTTCTGGCAATTCCGGCCCTTCGTGACCGGCGATGTCCCCGCGCGCATCGACTGGCGGCAGAGCGCCAAGTCGGACCGCCTGTTCATCCGCGAAACCGAATGGGAAGCGGCGCAGACCGTGGCGCTGTGGCGCGACGCGTCCCCTTCCATGGCGTGGCGCTCCGGCCCGGCGGTGCCGAACAAGAGGGAACGGGCGGAACTGCTGCTGCTCGCCACCGCTTCCCTGCTTCTGCGGGGCGGCGAGCAGGTGCGCCTGATCGGCGACCCGGGGCGGAACCACGCGGGGCACGCCGGGCTGGAAGCGGTGGCCAACGCGCTCGGGCACAGGGCGGCGGCACCGGCCGCCACGGGTGCTAGCGGCGCGGAGGAGCCAGGTGTTCCGTCCAATGACCCCGCCCTGCCCCGCCACGCGCGCACCGTGCTGTTCGGCGATTTCCTGTCGCCGCTCGACGACATCCGCCGGAGCGTGTCCGCGCTGGCCGCGCGGCCCTTGCGCGGACATCTGGTGCAGATCCTCGACCCGGCCGAGGAAACCCTGCCCTACCGCGGCCGCATCCGCTTTGAGGGGCTGGAGGCCGAGGCGCCGAGCCTAGTGCCCCGCGTGGAGAACGTGCGGGAACTGTACGAGGAACGGTTGCATCTTCATCGCGCGGGGGTTGCGGCTATCGCCGCCGCGGCGGGTTGGGGTTTCTTGACGCACCGGACCGATCAACCGCCGGGGCAAGTGCTGCTGGCATTGTGGCAAGCGCTGGCGCCACAATAGGCGCGCGCCATATGCCGAGCCTGACATGCTGAGTTTGGGTCCCCTGGCCTTCGCGGCCCCTTGGCTGCTCGTCGCCCTCGCGGCCCTGCCGGCGCTGTGGTGGCTGCTGCGCGTCACGCCGCCCACCCCGCGTCGCGTTTCTTTCCCGGCGGTGCGACTGCTGCACGACCTTCCGGTGTCGGAGGAAACGCCGTCGCGCACGCCGTGGTGGCTGCTGCTGCTCCGCATCGCGGCGGCGGCGCTGGTGATCCTCGGCCTCGCGCGGCCGGTGTGGGGCCCGGGCGCCGGCGCGGGCGGCGAAGGCCCGTTGCTGCTGGTGGTGGACGACGGCTGGGCGGCCGCGGCAGACTGGCCCGCGCGCTCGGCCGCCGCGACCGCGGCGCTGGACCGCGCCGAGCGGGAAGGCCGGACCGCCGCCCTGCTCGCCACCGCGCCCGCCGAAACCGGGGAAGCGCCGCGCGTGCTCGGCCCCATGCCCGCCACAGACCTCCGCACCCGCTTGGCGGCGCTGCGGCCGAAGCCCTGGGCGCCGGACCACGCCGCCGCGCTGGAAGCCCTCAACGCTTGGCGCGCCGCCAACCCCGGCCCGCCGCTCGCCTCCGTCGCCGTGTCGGACGGCGTGGAGCACGCCGTGGGGCAGGGCGCCGTCGCCGAGGCGCTGCAACAAGCGCTCGCTGCGGCGGGGCCGCTGACGGTCGCGCGCTCCGACCGGCCGGTGCGCCTCTTGCCCCCGCCCATCGCGGAAGCCGACCGGCTGCGCTTGCGGGTGCAGCAGGTGCCCTTCCCCGCCGCGTCCGAGGCGGTGGTGCTGGCCCGAACCGGGGACGGCCGCGCGCTGGCCCGCGCCGCCGTGCCGCTGCCCGAGAACGCCGCTTCGGCCGAAGCGGTGCTGGAATTGCCCGTCGAACTCCGCAACCAAGTGGTCCGGCTGGAACTGGAGGGCACGCCCGGAGCCGGCGGCGTGCTGCTGCTCGACGAGCGCTTCCGCCGCCGTCCTGTGGGATTGCTGCCCGGCGCGGAGGAGAGCGCGGACACGCCGCTGATCGGCGACCTGTTCTACCTGGACCGCGCACTCGCCCCCTACGCCGAGATGCGGCGCGGCCCGTTGGACCGCCTGCTTTCGCGCCCGATCGCCGTGCTCGCCTTGGCCGATCGCCCGGTGGCGGAGGGGCCGGAGCGGGACGCGCTCGCCAAGTGGATCGAGGAGGGCGGCACGCTGATCCGCTTCGCCGGCCCGCGCGTCGCCGAACGGCCGGACACGCTCCTGCCGGTGCCGCTGCGCGCCGAGCGGCAATTGGGCGGCTCGCTGTCTTGGGAGCAGCCGCAGCGCCTCGCGCCCTTCCCGGCCGGCTCGCCCTTCGCCGGCCTGCCCGTGCCGGAGGAGGTGACGGTGGAGCGGCAGGTGCTGGCCGAGCCCTCGCCGCGCCTCACCGAGCGGAGCTGGGCGCGGCTCGCGGACGGCACGCCGCTGGTCACGGCGGAGTCGCGCGGCCGGGGGCGCATCGTGCTGTTCCACGTCACCGCCACCGCCGAATGGTCCAACCTGCCGCTGTCGGGCCTGTTCGTGCAGATGCTGCGGCGGATCGTGGCGCTTTCCGCCGGCATCCAGGGCGCGGAAGCGGAAGCGGCGCTGCCGCCGGTGGAGACGCTGGACGGCTTCGGCCGCCTCGGTTCGCCCCCGCCCGCGGCCGTGCCCCTCGCCGGCTCGGCCTTCGACTCGACCGTGCCCTCGCCGCGCCATCCGCCGGGCTGGTACGGCACGGCGGGCGGCAACGGTGACGCGGCCAGCGCCGCGGCCTACCGCCGGGCGCTCAACCTCGGCGGCGCGTTGCCGCCGCCGCGCGCCGCCGCTCCGCCGCCCGCCGGCGCCGAGCTGCTGCAAGTGGGCGGCGTGCCGGGCGAGCGCGACCTCGGGCCGTGGCTGTTGGCCTTGGCGCTGCTGCTGCTCGCCGGGGACCTCTTGATCGGGCTGCGCCTGCGCGGGCTGCTGCGCCCGGCCGCAGCGGCGCTCGCCCTCGCGCTGTTCTCCGCCGCGCCCGCCCCCGCGCAGGCGCAAACGGAAGGCGCGGCGCCGGCGCTGGCCACGCGCCTCGCCTATGTCGTCACCGGCGATCCAGGAGTCGACGAAACGGTGCGCATGGGACTCGTCGGCCTGTCGGACTACGTCAACCGCCGCACCGCCGCGGCGTTGGCGGAGCCGGCGGCGGTGGTGCCGGGGCAGAACGACCTCGCCTTCTTCCCCCTGCTCTACTGGACCGTGACGCCGGACGCGCCCGTGCCGGACGCGCGCGCGGTGGCGGCGCTGAACGAGTTCATGCGCAACGGCGGCATCATCCTGTTCGACACCCGCGACGAGGGCTCGGGAGAGGGCTTCGCGCCGGGCGCCCGCGCCGCGCTCCGTCGCGTCACGCGCGACCTCGCCGTGCCGGCGCTGGCGCCGGTGGCGGAGGACCACGTGCTGAAACGCGCCTTCTACCTGCTGACGGACCTGCCGGGCCGCTTCGCCGGCGGCACCGTCTGGGTGGCGCGCGACGTGGACCGGGCGAACGACAGCGTTTCGCCGGTCATCATCGGCGGGCACGATTGGGCGAGCGCCTGGGCGATCGACGGGCGCGGGCAGAACCCCTTCGCGGTGGTGCCCGGCGGCGCGCGGCAGCGCACCCTCGCTTACCGTTTCGGCGCCAACCTCGTGATGTACGCGCTGACCGGCAACTACAAGGGCGACCAGGTCCACGTGCCGGCCATCCTGGAGCGGTTGGGGAACTGAATGGCGACCTTGGGCTCCGCGCTGCTGCTGGTCGTGCCCGTTTGGGCCGCCGCCCTGGTCACGCCGGGCCCGGACACGCTGGCGGTGGCGCACAGCGCGCTGAGGGGCGGGCGCCGCGCGGGCATCGCCTGCATGGCGGGCGTCTCCACCGGAGCGGCCGTCTGGGCGCTCGGGGCGCTCGCGGGATTGGCGCTGCTGTTCGAGAGGGCCGCGTGGGCGTACCGCGCGGTGGTGCTGTTCGGCGCGGCCTACTTGGTCGTGACGGGGCTGCGGATGCTGTGGTCGGCGTGGCGCTGGCCCGCGGCGGCGACGGCCGGGGCGGCGCCGGTTCGGGGGCGCGCGTCGCCCGGGGCGCGGGCGGCGTTCCGGCGCGGGCTGGTGACGCACCTGGCGAACCCGAAGGCGGCCGTGTTCTTCGGCAGCCTGTTCGCGGTGGCGCTGCCGCCCGGCGCGGCGGGGTGGGCCGGGCCGGCGCTGGCCGGCGTGGTGGTGGCGATGACGGCGGCCTGGTACGGCGCCATCGCGCTCGCGGTGACGCGGCGGCCTGTGGCGGCGGCCTACGCGCGCGCGGAGCGCGGCCTCACCGGCGCCACGGGGGCGCTGCTCGCGGGCCTCGGCGCGCGGCTCGCGTGGCAGGAGGCGCGCTGACATGACCCGAGCCGTCTCCACCGTCGATTTCGCCCCCGTCCTGCCGATGTGGCTCCTGGTGGCGCTAGCCGCGGCGGCGCTGCTGGTGCTCGTCCCCGCCTTTTGGCGCCGCGCCCGCGGCGCGTGGCTGCGCGCCGCCGTGTTCACGCTGCTGCTCTTGGCGCTGGCGAACCCGCGCCTGGTCGAGGAAACGCGCGAGACGCGGCCCGACGTCGCGCTGCTGCTGGTGGACCGCAGCGACAGCGCGCGCATCGGCGACCGCGCGGCGCGGATCGAGGCCGCGCGGCAAGCGATCGAAGCGCGCGCCGGCCGCCTGCCGGAGTTGGAACTCCGCACCGTCGAGGTGCCGGAGGCCGGCAACCAGGGCACGCGCCTGTTCTCGGCGCTGGAGCGGGCGCTGGGCGAGGTGCCGCGCGCGCGCCTCGCCGGCGTCATCGCCCTGACCGACGGGCAGGCGCACGACGCGCCGGAAACCCCGGCCTTCGACGCCCCCTTCCACGCCCTGCTGCCCGGCCGCCCAGGCGAAACCGACCGCCGCCTGCGCCTGGTCGAGGCGCCGGGCTTCGGCATCGTCGGGCGCGAGGTCGAGTTGCGGGTCGCCGTGGAGGACCTGGGCGTCCCCGAGGCGGTCGGCGGCGGCGCGGCGCGGCTCTCCATCCGCCGCGACGGCGGCGCGCCGCGCGTGGAAAGCGTGCCGGTCGGGCGCGAGCACCGCATCTCCATCCCCATCGAGCGCGGCGGCCCCACGGTGGTCGAACTGTCCGCCGAGGCCCGGCCGGGCGAGGTGAGCGAGCTGAACAACCGCGCCGTGGTGACGATCAACGGCGTGCGCGACCGGCTCCGGGTGCTGCTGGTCTCGGGCGAGCCGCACGCGGGCGAGCGCACTTGGCGGCGGCTCTTGAAGGCCGACCCTGGCGTGGACCTGGTCCACTTCACCATCCTCCGCCCGCCGGAGAAGGACGACCTGACGCCGCTCAACGAGCTGGCGCTGATCGCCTTCCCGGTGCGCGAGCTGTTCCAGGTGAAGCTGCGCGAGTTCGACCTGATCGTTTTCGACCGCTTCTCCAACCGCGGCATCCTGCCGCCCGCCTACCTCCGCAACATCGCCGAGCACGTGCGAGGCGGCGGCGCGCTGCTGATGTCGGTCGGGCCGGAGTTCGCCGGGCCGACCAGCCTCGCCGCCACGCCGCTCGGCACGGTGCTGCCGGCGCGCCCGGTCGCCCTGCCGCGCGGCGCGGGGGGCAACGGCGGCGGCGCGGCCGAGGGCGCGTTCCGGCCCCGCGTCACCGCCGAGGGCGCGCGGCACCCGGTGACGGAAGGCCTCACCGGCGCCAACCCGGACCCGAACGCCGAAGCCGCCTGGGGCCGCTGGTACCGCTCCATGCGCGCCGACCAGCGGGGCGGCACGACCGTCATGGAGGCGGCCGGCGGCGCTCCCCTGATGGTGCTGGACCGCGTGGGCGAGGGCCGCGTGGCCCTGCTGCTCTCGGACCACATCTGGCTTTGGTCGCGCGGGCACGACGGCGGCGGCCCGCAGGCCGAGCTGCTGCGGCGCGCCGCGCACTGGCTGATGCGCGAGCCGGAGCTGGAGGAGGAGGACCTCACCGCCCGCATAGAAGGCGAGCGCCTCTTCGTGCGCCGCCGCAGCGTCGAGGCGGGCGAGCCGCCGGAGGTGTCGGTGACGGCGCCGGACGGAACGGTGACGCGCCACCGGCTCAGCCCGGAAGGCGGCGGCCGCGCCGGCGTGGACGTGCCGGCGGAGCAGCCCGGCGTGTGGCAGGCGTCGGACGGCAGGCGCAACGCCTTCGCCGCCGCCGCCTCCGCCAACCCGGCCGAGATCGCCGACCTGCGGGCCGACGTCACGCCCTTGCAGCCGGTGCTCGCGGCGACGGGCGGCGCGCTGCGCTGGATGGGCGATGGCGCAGAACCCGCCCTGCCGGAGTTGCGCCGCGTCCAACCGGGCCGAGATACGCAGGGCGGCGGCTGGATCGGCCTCCGCCGCAACGGCGACCACACCGTGACGGGCATCGCCGCCATGCCCCTGCTGCCGCCTTGGCTGGCGCTGCCGTTGGTGCTGGGCGTGGCGGTGCTGGCGTGGCGGCGGGAGGGGAAATGAAGCGTCGGGTTCTGCTCTGCTCGTGGGCGCTGGCGGCGGCGGCGGGTTGCGCCACCGGGCCGACGCTGGAGCAGCGGTTGCTGCCGTTCGTCGGGCGCGGCGAGGGGGACCTCGTGGCCACGCTCGGCGTGCCGGAGCGCACCTACGAGGTCGAGGGACGCAAATTCCTGACCTTCGAGGAGCAGCGGTCCTACGTCGTCGCGGGCGCCCCTTCCCCCTACTTCGGGTATTACGGCCGCTTCGGCCCCTCCTTCGCGCCGCCGGGCTACATCGTCCGCACCTGCGAGATCACCTTCGCCGTGCGCCAGGGCCGGGTGGAGAGCTACACCTACCGCGGGGACGGCTGCCGGTGAGGGGGCTGGCCCGCGCCGGGGCCAGGGGCTAAGACGCCGGGATGCGCCGCAGCACCCGACACGGCCTCGTCTTCGCCGCCGCCCTGCTCGGCTGGGGAGTGGCGCTGCCCGCGCCCGAGGCCGCCGCGCAATTCCGCAACTCCGCGCCACGCACCGACCAGGGGCCGGCGGTGCGGCCGCCGCCGCCGGCGCTGCCGGGCCTCCAGGGCAGGCGGGCGCCGGAACCCATCCCGGGCGACCCGAACCAGAGCCTCGCGCCCAACGCCGCGCTGTTCGACGCCATCAACCGCGGCGACCTCGCCGCCGCGCGCGACGCGGTGGCGCGCGGCGCCGACACCGAAGCGCGCAACGTGCTCGGCCTGACCCCGGTGGACGCCGCCGTGGACCAGGGGCGGACGGAGATCATGTTCTACCTCCTGTCGGTGCGCGGCGCCTCCCGCGCCGCGC
>NZ_BAAAFZ010000022.1:0-12530 GCF_039523795.1 Craurococcus roseus
CCGCCGCCGAAGCCGCCGGAAAAACGGATCAACCCCGATTCGCCCTTCGCCATCCTCGCCAACCTGAAGCTCCGCTGACGGCGGGCCCCGGGCGGCGTTGGCGGCGGGCGAGGGCACGGAAGACCGGGACTGGCAGCGCCTCGACAAGTGGCTCTGGTGCGCGCGGGTGGCCAAGACCCGCGCCGCCTGCGCCCGTTTGGTGGGGGCGGGCGGCGTCCGGCTCAACCGCCAAACCGCCGAGAAGCCGCACGCCCGCCTGCGGCCGGGCGACGTGCTGACCCTCGCCCTCGGTTCGCCGGAGCGCGGCACGATCCGCGTTTGGCGGGTGGTGGCGCTGGCAGCGCGGCGCGGGCCCCCGGCCGAGGCGCGCGGGTTGTACGAGGACTTGTCGGAGCCGGCGTGACCACGCCGCGGCACCGGAGCGTCCCGGAGCGCGCATGGCAAGGCGGTCACGTATGAAGCGCGCGGCGCTTGTCACCGCATGGGGCGCAGTCCATGTGTCGCGGCGATTCGGTGCCGCCGCCGCGAGCGGCGGCGTTCGCGCTCGGAGGCGCTCGTGACCTACGTCGTTCTCGAAAACTGTATCAAGTGCAAGTACATGGATTGCGTCGAGGTGTGTCCGGTGGACTGCTTCTACGTAGGCGAGAACATGCTGGTCATCCATCCAGACGAGTGCATCGACTGCGGCGTGTGCGAGCCCGAATGCCCGGCGGAGGCCATCGTGCCCGACAGCGACGACCGCGCCGCCGCCTGGGCCGAAGCCAACCGCACCTACTCGACGCAGTGGCCGAACATCACCAGGAAGGGCGAACCCCCCGTGGACGCCGACGAGTGGAAGGACAAACCCGACAAGGCCGAGCTGTTCAGCCCGGCGCCCGGCAAGCCCTAGTGGCCGCCTTTTCGGGTCCGATCCTAGGAGTGGTGACACCAACGATTGGAAATGCTATCCTTTCAGGATGATGGCCAGGCCGAATCCGGGCTGGGCCGTCCATGGCATCGCCGGTTCCAGATCTTCGGGCGATGCCCGAAGAGGTGGACGGCGTCCCGCGCTCCCGGTGGCCTGCGCTGGAGGGAGAGATCGCTCGTATGAAGGCATCCACCCCTGCCAAGGGATCGGGAAAGCGCCCTCTTGTTGGCAAAGCCGTGAGCAAGCCATCGCGCCGCCCGGCGCCCAAGACGAAAAAGGCCGCGGCGGCCAAGCAAGCCACCGCCACCCGCCGGGTCGCGGCGTCCCGATCGAAGCCCAAGGCGTCGGCCAAGCCGCCGGTCAAGCGCCCGACCCGGCCGGCGCCGACCACCCGCGCCAGCGCCACGCCCGCCGGAAAGGCGACGGCGGCGCGCCGGAGGCCCACCGCCAGGGCGCAGCCCAAGCCCGCTCCTTCGGCCAAGCGGCCCGCCCCGAAGGCGGCGACCGCCACCCGCAAGCCGGCGCCCAGGAAGGCCCACGCCCCGTCCGCCAAGCGGCCGGCGCCCGGCAAGGCGCCGCTGTCCCAGGCCAAGCGCGACGCGGCGCGCTCGCCCAAGGTCGCAAAACCGCCCGCGGCCAAGGTCGCCGCCAAGACGTCGAAGGTCGGGTCCGTCCCGCCGAGGTCCGCTGCCGGCCTGCCGCCCAAGCCGCCGGCCGCCGCCCCGCCGGCGCCAAAGCCGCCCGCCGCCGCCGCCACCAAGCCCAAGCCGCCGCGGAGCGAGGCCGGCAGTTCGGCCGAGGCGCCCATCCGGGCCGCGGCTCCGCTGGTGAGCACCGCCGAAGGCCCTGCGCCCCCTCCGGGCGCCGCGTCCGGCGTGGCCGAAACGCGGGCGCCCGCTCCTGTCAAACTCGCCGGGCCTTCTATCGGACCTATGGGACTGGCCCGCGCCGCTCCGAATACCCACTTTGTAGCACGGCGCACCCCGCCGCCCGCCCAACCACCCAAACCGCCTGCGAAGCCAGTGGAATTTAAGTCCGGCGATCATGTCGTTTACCCGACCCATGGGGTCGGAACCGTGCAAGGCATCGAGACGATGTCGGCTGCCGGATACGCGTTGCAGGTCATTGTCGTCACCTTCGACGAGAACCGCATGACCTTGCGCGTGCCCGTCGGCAAGGCCGCGTCGTCGGGCTTGCGCAAGCTCGCGTCCAGTGAGTCGATGACGGAGGCGCTCGACACCTTGCGCGGCCGCGCGCGCGTGAAGCGGACCATGTGGTCGCGCCGCGCCCAGGAGTACGAGGCGAAGATCAACTCGGGGGATCCCGTGCAGATTGCCGAGGTGGTGCGCGACCTGCACCGCAACGCCGGCCAGCCGGACCAGTCCTTTTCCGAGCGGCAGATCTACGAGCAGGCGCTGGACCGCCTCGCGGCCGAACTCGCCGCGATCGACCGTTCGGACAAGCCGGCGGCGACGGAGAAGCTGCTGAACCACCTCAACGCGGCCTGACGAGGCGCGCCTATAGGCGGCGTCACGCCTCGCGCGGGGCCGTGACGCCGACTTGCCGGCACTGCCGCACCAGCGGGCAGGAGCCGCAGCGCGGACACTCCCCGGTGCAGACGAACTTGCCGAAGGGCACCAGCCGCTCGTTGATCTCGATCCAGTAGCGCTCCGGCAACACCCGCGCGAGCGCCTGCATCGTCCGCTCCGGCGTCGCCGCCGCCGCGTAGCCCCAGCGGTTCACGATGCGGTGGACGTGGATGTCCACCGAAATGGCCGGCTTGCCGAAGCCCACGCCCAAGGTCAGCGCCGCGATCTTCGGCCCTACGCCCCGCAGCGTCATCAGCTCCTCGGCGGTGTCCGGCACCCGGCCGCCTGCCGCGGCGATGGAGGCCGACAACGTCCTGATGTCCCGCGCCTTCGGCTCAGGGAAGGTGGCGCCGTGGAGCAGGCGGACGATCTCCTCATCCGGCAGCGCCGCCATCGCCTCCGGCGTCCGCGCCGCCGCGAACAGGCGCAGGCACACGGGGATGGTGGTCTCGTCGCGCGTGCGCGCCGAAATCAGCGCCGAGACGAGTTGCTCGAAAGGCGAGCCGTAGCCGCGGTCCCGCAGGTCGAACATCGCCGCCTTCGGGAGGTGCGCGACCGCTCGCCGCAGCAGGCGGAACACCTCGTCGATGTCGAAGGGGTCCTTGCCGGGCGGCGGGACCTCGAACGCGGCGGGCGCCGCGGCGGGCTTCGCCGCGCGTCCCGTCGCCGTTGTCCTCGCCTCCGCCACGGCCCAGCTCCCTACCGCCCCGGCTTCAGCTCGACCTTGATCCAGCCCGGCCGCCGCAGGTCGAACTGCTTGTACGCTTCGATCACGTCCGACATCGGCTCGACGTGCGAGAGCACCTGCGTCGGGTCCACCGTCCCGCCATCCACCATGTCCAGCAACTTCGGGATGTATGTCCGGTGGTTGCAGTTGCCCATGTTGATGGTCAGGTTCTTGTTCATCGCCGCGCCGATCGGGAAGAAGCGGTCGGTCTGCGGATAGACGCCGATGATGCCGAGCGTCCCCGCCTTGGCGAGCGTCTCCACCGCCCAGGTCAGCGCCTGCGAAGGCGCGTCGCCCGGCTTCCACTGGTCGCCTTGCGGCTTGGCCTCCGGCGCGATCGCCTTCACCTCCCGCTGGAACTGCTCGGCCATCCGCTTGGCCTGTTCCGCCGCCGGGCCTTCCTTCGGCATCTCGCTGTCCACGCCCACGGCGTCGATCGCGCGGTCCGGGCCGATGCCGCGGGTCAATTCCTTGATGGCCTCGACCGGGTTTTCCTTGTTGAAGTCGACGGTCTCGGCGCCGAGCAGCCGCGCCCGCTCCAGCCGGTCCTCGTGCCCGTCCACGGCGATCACCCGGTGCGCGCCCTTCTGGAAGGCCGAGAGCACGGAGAACAACCCGACCGGGCCGCACCCCCACACCGCCACCACGTCGCCGTCGCCCACTTCCGCGCACTCCGCGCCGAACCAGGCGGTCGGGTAGATGTCGGAGAGCAGGATCGCTTGGTCGTCCGTCACGTCCTGCGGCAGCCGCACCAGGTTGTGGAAGGCGTAGGGGATGCGGGCGAACTCCGCCTGCAAGCCGTCGAACGGGCCGGTGGGCGCCGGGCCGCCGTAGAACGCCGTGCCCGCCGTCGGGCCGTTGGGGTTGGCGTCGTCGCACTGCGCCGTGTAGCCGCCGCGGCAGTAGGAGCAGTTCCCGCAGGCGATGGTGGACGGGATCACCACCCGATCGCCGCGCCGCAGGTTCCGCACGCCTTTGCCGACCTCTTCCACGACGCCGACGCCCTCGTGGCCGAGGATCGTGCCCTGCTTCATGCCAGGCATGGTGCCGCGCACGAAGTGCAGGTCCGTGCCGCAAATGGCCGAGGAGGTGAGGCGCACGATGGCGTCGCCAGGGTCGTTGATGGACGGGTCAGCGACGGTGTCGAAGCGTATGTCGCCGATGCCGTGGAATACGACAGCCTTCATGAACAGGACTCCGGAACAGCCAGGGCGCCGCGCCGTGCGCGGGCGCGACCAGCCCGGCCAACGGCTTGCACCGGATGCGGTTGCCTCGCCGCGCCGATGCTTCCGGCCCCGTGGCCGCAACGGTCCGTCTTCCCCGAGCGCGCCGTAGCAACCGGCGGATGGCGCCGCAGCCGCGCCGCAGCGACCCTTCCGGCCTCCCGAGAGGAGCCGTCCGCCATGCCCCGTTTCCGCTGCCTGCCCGTCCCGACCGAGACCGCGGCGCGCTTCCGCCGCAGCGGCCGCGACGACCGCGGCAACGCCCTGCACCGCCGCGTGGCGGACGGGCGCGGCTTCCCGTGCCGGCACTGCCTCCGCCTCGGCGAACCGGGCGAGGCCATGCTGTTCGGCAGCTACGACCTGCCGCGCCCGCGTGGCGTCTATTGGACGCCGAGCCCGATTTTCCTACACGAGCGCGGCTGCGCGCGCTTCGAAGCCGAGGACGAGATCGCGCCCATCGTGCTCGCTAACGGCATCGTCTCCGTGCGCTCCTACGACGCGGAGGAGATGTGCCTCTACGACCTCGGCCAAGTTTGCGAAGGCACGGAGGTGGCCGCGCCGCTGATGCGGGCGCTCGAAGACCCGCGCACGCGCTTCGTCAACATCCACACCGCGCGGCCCGGCTGCTTGCTGACGGCGGTGGAGCGGCTGTAGCGGGAGGCTCGCCATCGCGCCCCCGCGACGCGAACCCCCGCTCGGGCGCGATCTCTAACCGGCGGGCATCTCCGGCAGCAGGCCGGGCAGCAACTCGTCCGGGCGCCGCGCCCCGGCGCCCTTGCGCTTCGCCGGCGGCGCCGGTTTGCCCTCTGCCGCGGCGCGCAGCCGGATCAGCTCGTCCACGAGCCGGTCGATCGTCTGCCACAGCGGCTCGTCGCCCTTGCGCTCGCCCATGACGAAGCGGTGCGCGGCGAGGGTGACGTTGAGCGTGCCGCGCGTGGTCTCGGGGCGCGGGCTGCGCATCTGCACCAGCGCCTTTTCCACCTCCTCGACCGGCACGCCGAATTTCGCCGCGATCGCCGCCGGCTCCTCGCCCTTGCGGCGGAGCGAGCGGGCCCTGCTCGCCTCCGCCGGGGAAAGGGCGATGGAGGGCCGCAACGCCTGCGTGCGGCGCGACATCTCGCCGGACCCGCTGCCCGGCGGCTTGCCCTTGAACGCCATGCCAGCCTCCTCGCCCGCGCCTACTCCGCCGCCTGCTTCTGGCCGTCTTGGCCCTGTCCGCCCCCTTGAGTCGGCGCCACGCCCGGCCGCCGCACCCGCAGCCGGCGGATGCGCCGCGGGTCGGCGTCGAGCACCCGGAATTCCAGGCCCGAGGGGTGCGACACCAACTCGCCCCGCGCCGGCACCCGGCCGGCCAGGGTGAACACCAGCCCGCCCACCGTGTCTATGTCGGCCGCGCGCTCTTCGCCCGTCAGCACCGCGGCGCCGAACCGGTCCTCGAACGCCGTGATGGGCGTGCGCGCGTCCACGTCGTAGGTGCCGTCCGGGCGCTCCACCATCTGCGGCGGGCCCGGCTCGTCGTGCTCGTCGGCGATGTCGCCGGTGATGGTCTCCACCAGGTCCTCGATGGTGACGAGGCCGTCGATCCCGCCGTACTCGTCCACCACCAGCGCCATGTGGATGCGCGCCTGGCGCATCTGGAGCAGCAGGTCCAGCACCGGGACGGAGGGCACCACCAGCAGCGGCGTGCGCAGGATCGCCTTCATGTCGAAGGCGCCTTCCCGCCCCACCGCGGCGAAGACGTCCTTGATGTGGACCATGCCCACGATGCCGTCGAGTTCGCGGCGGTACACGGGGTAGCGGCTGTGCCCATCGCGCTGGATCAGCCTGATGGCCTGTTCCAGCGTGAAGTCCTCGGGCATGGCCATGATGTCGGCGCGCGGCACCATCACGTCGCTCGCGGTCTTGCCGCGGAGCTTCAGCACGTTGCCCAGCAGGGCGCGCTCGTGCGGGTCGAGGCCGTTGGCCGGGGCGAGCGCGCCGCCGCTGCCGCCCTCGCGCCTCGGCTCGTCCCGCCCCTCGATCAGCTCTTCCATGCGGTCGCGGACGCTTTCCGCTTCCCGCCGCCTGAGCAGGGATTGCAGCCGCCACAGCAAGCCGTTCCGCGCCGCCGCCGAGGCGCCGTTGCCGTTGCCGTTGCGGGCGGGGGCGCCGCCGTGTTGGGGCGCGCTCATGCCGCGGCCCCGAGCGGCGGCTTCCAGGGGTTGGGCAAGCGCAGGTGGCGCATGGCGCGCGCTTCCGCCCGCTCCATCCGCCGCGCTTCGCCCGCCGAAAGGTGGTCGTGGCCGAGCAGGTGCAAGGCGCCATGCGCCACGAGGTGCGCGAAGTGCGCCGCCGGCCGCTTGCCCGCGGCCTCCGCCTCGCGCCGGACCGTGCCAAGAGCTAGGGCGATGTCGCCGAGGTGCCCGGGGGGGCGCCCGGGGGCGCCGCTGCCGCCCGGGAAGCTCAGCACGTTGGTCGGCTTGTCCTTGCCGCGGTGCTCGCCATTGAGGCGGCGCAACTCGCGGTCGTCGGCGAGGAGCACTGTGAGGGTGCCGCTGGCGCCCGTGCCCCGCAACGCGGCGCGGACCGCCCGGCGGGCCAACGCTTCGGCCCGCGGCAGCAACCGGCGCCAGCCGGCGTCCTGGAGGACCACGTCGACCTCCAGGCCATTCCCTCGCCCGGCGGCCGGGGCGGGCAACCGGCCCGCGCCGCCGCCGGTGGGACTACTTCCCGGCTCCATCCTTGTCCTTCTTACCCCTTCGCTCGCTCTGGCCGCCGGCGCGACCGGCCTCCTCGGCCCGGTCCCGGGCGACCTGCGCGCGGGCCTCGTCCGCGCGTCCGTAGGCGGCGACGATCTTCGCCACCAACGGGTGGCGCACCACGTCCCGCTCGTCGAAACCGGCCACGCCGATCCCTGGCACGCCGCCCAGCACGTCCAGCGCCTCGGCCAGCCCGCTGCGCTGCCCGGCGGGCAGGTCCACTTGGGTCGGGTCGCCCGTGACCACCATGCGCGTGCCCTCGCCCATGCGGGTGAGGAACATCTTCATCTGCGCCGCGGTGGTGTTCTGCGCTTCGTCCAGGATGGCGAAGCAGTGCGCGAGCGTGCGGCCCCGCATGAAGGCCAGCGGCGCGATCTCGATCTCGCCCGAGGCGATGCGGCGGGCGACTTGTTCGGCGGGGAGCATGTCGTGCAATGCATCATAAAGCGGTCGTAAGTAAGGGTCCACTTTCTCCTTCATGTCGCCGGGCAGAAAACCCAGCCGTTCGCCCGCCTCCACCGCCGGGCGGCTGAGGACGATGCGGTCCACCCGCCCGGCCTGGAGCAGCGCCACGCCCTGCGCCACCGCGAGGTAGGTCTTGCCGGTGCCGGCCGGGCCGACGCCGAAGACCATCTCGTGGCGGGACAGCATCTCCATGTAGGCGGCCTGGGCCGGGGTGCGGGGCGCGATGGCGCCCTTGCGGGTGCGGATCTCCGGCTTGTCCTGGAGCGGCAGGCGCGGGTCGCCCTCGGCCTCCCCCTCCGCCATGCGGAGCGCCGCCTCCACCTCCGCGGTGCCGACGGACTGGCCGCGCTCCAGCCGGCGCCACAGGTCGCGCAGCACCGCTTCCGCCGTCTCGGTCCGCCCGGCGGCCCCGGCGATGGTGACGCGGTTGCCCCGCGAGCCGAGCCGTATCCCCAATCGCTGCTCGATCCGCGCCAAGTGTCGGTCGTGTTCGCCGTAAAGCAGCGGAAGTAGCCCGTTGTCGTCGAACTGTAAGGTCACGGACCGCTGTTCGGGGGAGGGGGCTAGCGCGGCGCGGTGCATGGCGGCGCGGGGGTGGCCCTGGGGCTCAGGCTGCCGGAAGGCGATGGCGTGGTTCAAGCGGGGGCGGGCTCCTCTCGGCGCTGGCTGGGAGGCTCCGTCGCCGTCCCGGCCGCCAGCGCGCCGGAAAGCGAGTTGGTGTGCGCGGCGAGGACGGCCACGGGCACGACCTCACCGATCAACGCGTCGGACGCGGAAAGATGCACCGGGTTCAACCAAGGTGAACGGCCCGCCACCTGACCGTGATGGCGGCCCGTCCCGGTGACGAGCACGGGGATGGTCCGGCCGACGAGCGAGCGGTTGAACGCCTCCTGCTGGTCCCGCAGCAAGGCTTGCAGCGCCTGCAACCGCGCGTCCTTCTCGGCCTCCGGCACCTGATTTGGCGCCGAGGCCGCCGGTGTTCCAGGGCGGGGCGAGTATTTGAAGCTGTAGGCCAGCGCGAAGCCCACCTCCCGCACCAGGGCGAGGGTCGCGTCGAAATCGGCCGCCCGCTCGCCGGGGTGGCCGACAATGAAGTCGGAGGACAGGGCGAGGTCGGGCCGTGCCGCGCGCAGCCGTTCCGCGACGCTGAGGAAGTCGGCCGCCGTGTGGCCGCGGTTCATCGCGGCGAGCACGCGGTCGCTGCCCGACTGCACGGGCAGGTGCAGGAAGGGCATGAGCTGCGGCAGGTCGCGGTGCGCCGCGACCAACTCGTCGTCCACATCCCGTGGGTGGCTGGTGGTGTAGCGGAGCCGTTCGAGGCCGGGGATCTCGGCCAGGGCGCGAAGCAGCCGCCCGAGCCCCCAAGTGCGGCCGCCGCCCGGCGCGTCGCCGTGGTAGGCGTTCACGTTCTGCCCGAGCAAGGTGATCTCGCGCGCGCCCTGCGCCACCAACCGCCGCGCCTCGGCCAGCACGGGCGCGGCGGGACGGGAATACTCCGCTCCGCGCGTATACGGCACCACGCAGAAGGAGCAGAACTTGTCGCAGCCCTCCTGCACGGTGAGGAAGGCGGTGACGCCCTGCGGCGCCGCGCTGGCCTCCGGCAGGCGGTCGAACTTGGCCTCGGCCGGGAAATCGGTGTCGATCACCGCGCCGGCGGCGCGGCTGGCCCGCGCCACCATCTCCGGCAACCGGTGGTACGTCTGCGGCCCGAGCACGATGTCCACCCACGGCGCCCGGGCGGTGATCTCCGCGCCCTCGGCTTGGGCCACGCACCCCGCCACGGCCAGCACCATGCGCCCGCCCGCCGCTTCCTTCTCGCGCTTGAGGGCGCGCAGCCGCCCCAGCTCGGAGAACAGCTTCTCCGACGCCTTCTCCCGGATGTGGCAGGTGTTGAGGATGACCATGTCGGCCGCGTCCGGCCCCTCCGCCGGCCCGTAGCCGAGCGGCGCCAGCACGTCGGCCATGCGCCCGCTGTCGTAGACGTTCATCTGGCAGCCCCAACTGCGGATGAACAACCGCTTGCGGGGGGATGCCGCCGCTTCGCTCATGGAAAGATGCCCGACTCCAATGCGCCCGGGCGCGAACCGGCGCCGGGATCCGCGCGGCAGATGCACGGGGAGGGGCTGGGGGTCAAGCCGCCGGTGCGTCCGGCGCCGGCCCGGTGGGCGGGGCGAATCGCTGCACCCGTGCAGGTTGCGGCACCGACGGTTCTCGGGTCAAGCGAAGAAGGGATGTCCTGACCGTCCGCGAAGGAGGAGCGTGGCAGCCGACTCCTCGTTACAGCGAGCGCGTGTGTTCACGCAGCACGTCCACGGTTTGCGTCAGCCCGGCGGCCTCCATGTCGAGCAGCAGCACCTCTGCGGTTTTCTCGGGCTTTCCGAACCGCATCCTCATCCGCCTTATCGCGGCGACAGCCCGGCCGGCGTCCAAGTCGATGGCATCTGCAGCGAAGACGTCCGTCGTTTTTGCCTCCAGATCGAGCGGGAGCAGCACGCTTCTGGGGAAATGCCGCAAGTTGTCGGTCACGATCACCGATGCCCGCGTCTTCACCGCCGCCGCGATCACGTGCGCGTCGTCGGGGTCGGGCAGCCCCATCAAGCCGCCGATCAACCCTTCATAGCCGGTCACGACCGCATCCCCGAAAGCGCGCTCCATCGCGCCGCGTGCGCGCGCGGCCCTGTCTTCCGCGTCCAGAAGGCCACGGGCGGCGATCAGCTTGGCGATGTTCCGCTCGGCCTCGTCCAGGATGCGGACCGACCATCGCACCCGAAAGAAGTCGGCTCCTGCCAAGGAAAGCAGCAGGTTCCGCTTGAGGGCACTAACGAGGGCGCACGCGTCCATCAATGCGGTGAAGCGGTTGGCGAACACGGATCAGATGATATCGGCGTCCAGCACGGCCAAATCGGAAAGCGCCGCCTCGCGCTCCTCGTCCCGGCGCCGCTTGTAGGCGAAGAGGTCCTCCGCCTTGATCCGCCGGTGCCTGCCCACGAGCACGTGCGGGATTTGCTCCTTTTCCAGGAGCGCAATCAGGAAGGGCCGGGAAACATTGAGTATGTCGGCCGCTTGCTGCGTGGTGAGTTCCTGGCTCACCGGCACCAGCGTCACGGCGTCACCCCGGCCGATGTGCCGAAGGAGTTCCATCAACAGCGCCGACAGCGCGGGAGTCAGCACGATTTCCGCTCGTTGCCCCGCCTCTCCCACCACTTCGATCTTTCGCTCGCCATCGCCGGTGGCCTGGGCCGCCAAGATGCGGCGGAGCTGGTTCGCGGCGGCGCGTTCGCCTCGGGAAGGCAGGCGGTCGCCCAACGCCGTGGCGAGCGCTGGCGTAGTCATTGGTTGCCCTCCTCTGGCTCCGCTACATACGCCCCGAAGCTTACAAACGCAATATTCGAAACACGGTTGCCGCTGGATGGCTGTTGCCGAGGACGTGCCCGTCGGGTGCCTGTTCGATCCGCGCCACCAAATGAAAAGAAGCTGATCAGCGCCCGATGGGCGCTTCCAAAGGCACCGCCGTCCGGTTCTGCCGCAGCGCCGCCGCGCCTTCCGCGACGATCCGCCCCGTCTCCGCCGCCAACGCCTTCCGCCCCCGAACCGCGTGCGGGCTGAAGGGCTCGTGCAGCAGCACCGTCGCCCGCGCCCCGCCGCGCCGCGCGAACCGCCAGAAGTGGCTGCCGATGTCCATGGCGCCGTACCAGGCGAAGAGCGGCCGGTCGCGCCGGCAGGCGGGCAGCCCGCCCAACCGGTCGTACACCACGGAAACCGGCTGCACGAGCCGCGCCGCGTCCGCCGCGCCGAGCAGGGAGGAGCGGAACGGCAGCGTCCGGGTGCCGTCGTTGGAGGTGCCCTCGGGGAAGACGATGAGGCTCTCCCCGGCCTCCATGTGCGCCCGCATGGCGTCCGCCTCCCGCCCCGTCGCGCGCCGGGTGCGGCTGACGAACACGGTGCGGCCGAGCTTCGCCACGACGTTGATCAGCGGCCAGCGCGCCACCTCTGCCTTGGAGACGAAGCAGGCGTCGAGCACGCCGCCCAGCACCAGGATGTCCAGCCAGGAGGAGTGGTTGGACAGGAACATCACCGGGCGCGCCGCCGAGTCCTCCGTGGCCGATGCGCCGACCACACGCACCCTCAGCCCGATCAGACGGCACAGCGTGGCGTGGTAGAAGCGGCCGAAGTGGACCTTGGCGCGGCCGGGCAGCAGGTGCAGCACGGCCTGGATCGGGATCGCCACCAAGGTCCAAAGCAGCGCGCACGCGATGCGGCGGACGGCGCGGAAACGCCCGCCGAGCCGACGCTCGCCGAAGATGTCACCGAAGTGCCCACCGGGCAGCGCCTGCCGGAAGCGCAAAGGCCTCCTCCGCCGCAAGCGGCGCGGGCGCAGCGCGTCGATCGGGGCGCGGGCGACGGCATCCATGCTTCCGCGATAAACGCCCGGCCGTGACGCCGCAATGACGCCCGCGCTACAGCTTGGTGAGAATGGCCGCGCCGCGGCGTTATCCGGCGCCGAGTGCCCGCAGGACCACGCCTTCCGTCAACAGCTCCGGCAACAGCGCGGGCGGCCCGCCGCCGGCCGGGTACAGGAGGTAGAGCGGCACCCCCTCCCGCCCGTGTTGGCGGAGCAGCGCGCCGATGGCGGCGTCCCCGCGCGTCCAATCGCCCTTGAGCCCCACGACGTTCTTCGCCGCGAAGGCGGCCCGCACCGCGTCGGAGCGCAGCACCAGCCGCTCGTTGGCTTGGCAGGTGATGCACCACGCCGCGGTGAGGTTGACGAACACCGGCCGCCCCTCGGCCTGCAATCGGGCGACGCGGGCCGCCGACCAAGCCTCCGTTTCCGCGCCCGTTGGGGCCGCCGCCGGCGCCGGCGCCGCGGCCAGCGCCGGCAGC
>NZ_BAAAFZ010000022.1:12545-47250 GCF_039523795.1 Craurococcus roseus
CCAGCGCCGGCAGCAGCGCCGCCGCCCCGAGCAAGGCGGCCCGCGCCGCCGGCCGCGCCGCCCGCCACCCGCCGCCGGCCTCGCGCTGCGCCTGCCCGAGCGCCCAGGCGGCGAAGCCGAGCAGCACCGCGCCGGCCAGCAGCAACGCCAGCCCTTCCGGCCCCGCCTGCTGCGACAGCACCCAGGCCAGCCACGCGGCGGCGCCGTACATCGGGAAGGCCAGCGCGCCGCGCAGCCGCTCCATCCAAGGGCCAGGCCGCGGCAGCCGCCGCGCGAGCCCCGGGAACACACCGAGCAGGGCCTGCGGCGCCGCCAGCCCGAGGCCGAGCGCGGCGAAGACCGCGAGCGCCGCCGCCGGCGGCATGGCCATCGCCGCGGCCACCGCCGCCGCCATGAACGGCGCCGTGCAAGGCGTCGCCACCAGCACCGCCAGCGCGCCCGTGGCGAAGCTGCCCGCGTGGCCGCCGCGCCGCGCCAGCGAGCCGCCCGCGCCCGTCGCCGCCCCGCCGCCCACGGCGAACACGCCCGAAAGGTTCAGCCCCACCGCCAGCATCAGCCACGCCATGGCGGCGACGAAGGCGGGCGCGGTGAACTGGAATCCCCAGCCCGCCGCCGCGCCGGCCGCGCGCAGCCCGACCAGCGCGCCGCCCAGCAGGAGGAAGGTCGCCAGCACGCCGAGCGTGTAGCTCGCCGCGTGGGCGCGCACCTCGCCCAGCGCCGCGCCGGACAAGCGCGCCAAGCCCATCGCCTTCATCGCCAGGATGGGGAAGACGCAGGGCATCAGGTTCAGCAGCAGCCCGCCCACGAAGGCCAAGGCGAGGGCCCGCGGCAGCGCCGTCGCGTCCGCCGCCGGGGCGGCGCCCTCCGGCACGGCGCCCGTGACCGGCGCCGACACGGCGTAGGCCGTGCGCCGGCCGGCGGAGTCGGTCAGCGCGACGACGCCGGCGAGTTCCGCCGCCCCGGGGGCGCCTTCCGGCCGGGACAGCCGCAGCACGAGGTCGCCGCCGCGGAAGGAGAGGGCCTGCGGCGCCGCGTTGTCGATCAACCCGCCCGTTTCGGGGAAGAAGAAGGCGTCGCGCACCGTTGCCGTGGAGAAGTCGCCTCCCGCCAGGGCCAAGCTCCCGGCGTTCCCGCCCAGCCCCGCCCGCGCCGGCCAGGGCGAGGGCCGCGGTTTGGCGGCCTCGGCGGCGGCGAAGAGCGGCGCCAGCGCCGGGTCGGGCCGCGGCGACGCCGCCGCCACCGGCAGTTCCAGGCGGAAGCGCCCCTCCTCCGGGATGCAGAGCTGCTCGCAGACCAGCCAAGTGGCTTCGGCCTCGATTGCGAAGCGCCCGCCGGGCGCCAGATCGGCCGGCGGCGTCACCGCCAGCGGCAGCAGCACCTCGCCCTTGTAGCCGAAATTCACCAGCGGCCCGTAGGGGATGCGGTCCGGCGCCGGCCACTCGACCGGCCCGGCCGAGGCGCCCTCGGGCAAGGACAGCGCAAGCTCGGGCGCCGCCCCGGCGTCGCCCGCGTTCTTCCAATAGGTGTGCCAGCCCGGCGCCAAGCGCAGCCGCAGCCCCGCCCGGAACGGCTGGCCGGGCTCCACCGCGTCCGCCTCCGCCACCAGCGTCGCCGTCGCGCGCGGTGAGCGCACGGCCCCGCTCTCCGCCGCCCCCGCGGGGGCGGCGAGCGCGAGCAAGAGGGCCAGCAACGGCGACAGGAGGCGGAACCGGGGCATCGCGCCCCATAGAACGGGACGCGGCGTCCCCGGGGCAAGCCCCGTCTCGGCCGTCCCGCCCCGGACCGGCCCGGCCCCGCGCCGCTCAGCTCTTCTCGATGACGAACGAGACCTTCGCGTTGATGCGGAAGTTCTTGACCTTGTCGTTCTCGACCGTGGCCTGGAAGTTGTCGACGTAAACGGAACTGACGCCGCGCACGGTCTTGGTCGCCTCCGCGACGGCCTGCCGCGCCGCGTCTTCCCAGCTCTGCTCGGACTCGGCGAGCAGTTCGATGACCTTCACGACAGCCATGGACCCCTCCCTCGTTCCGGCCCATCGGACCGACCCAGACGGGCCACCATCGCGAACGACGGGCGCCGCGCCTGGTTGCGGCCCGGGCGCCGCGCCGACTACAGCACGCCCGCGATGCCGGACCTCCCCGATCCAACCATCGGCCTGCCCGTGCGGGAGGCGCTGCCGGCCCTCCTTTCGGCCCTGCGCGAAGGCCCGAACGCCGTGCTCGTCGCCCCGCCCGGCGCCGGCAAGACCACCCTCGTGCCCCTGGTCCTGCGCGACGAGCCCTGGGCCGCCGACGGCAAGATCCTGGTGCTGGAGCCCCGCCGCGTCGCCGCCCGCGCCGCCGCCCGGCGCATGGCGGATTTGGTCGGCGAGGACGCGCCCGGCGGCACGGTCGGCCTCGCCACCCGCCTCGACCGCGCCGTCTCCGCCGCGACGCGCGTGGAGGTGGTCACGGAAGGGCTCCTGGTCCGCCGCCTGCAATCCGACCCCGGCCTGGAGGGCGTGGCGGCGGTGCTGTTCGACGAGGCGCACGAACGCAACCTCGACACCGACCTCGCCCTCGCGCTGTGCCTCGACCTCCAGCGCGCCCTGCGGCCGGAACTGCGGCTCCTGGCCATGTCGGCCACCATCGACGGCGCCGCCTTCGCCCGCCTCCTCGGCGACTGCCCCGTGGTGGAGAGCCTCGGCCGCGCCTTTCCGGTGGCGGTCGAGCACCGCCCCCGCGACCTGACGGACCCGCGCGACCTGCCGGAAGCGATGGCCGGCGCGATCCGGGCCGCCCTGTCCGCGCACGGGGGCGACGTGCTCGCCTTCCTCCCCGGCTGGGGCGAGATCCGCCGCACGACGGAGCGCCTGTCCGGCGTGGCGGCCGAGGTGCTGCCGCTCCACGGCAAGATGCCGCCCGCCGAGCAGGACCGCGCGCTCAACCCGAGCACGCGCCGCAAGGTCGTGCTCGCCACCTCCATCGCCGAAACCTCGCTCACCGTGCCCGGCGTCCGGATCGTGGTGGACGGCGGCTTCCGCCGCGCCCCGCGCCTCGACCCCGCGACCGGCCTGTCGCGCCTCGCCACCGTCCGCGTCTCCCGCGCCGCCGCCGAGCAGCGCGCCGGCCGGGCCGGCCGCACCGCGCCGGGCGTGGCGATCCGGCTCTGGACCGCGGCGCTGCACCGCGGCCTCGCCCCCCAGGACCGGCCGGAGATCCTGGAAGCCGAGCTGTCCGGCCTGGCGCTCGACCTCGCCGCTTGGGGCGCCGAACCGGAAGCGCTCTCCTTCCTCGATCCGCCGCCCGCGGGCGCGGTGGCCGCCGCGCGCGCCCTGCTGCGCGACCTCGACGCGCTCGACGCCGGGGGCGCCATCACGCCCACGGGCCGGCGCATGGCGCGGCTCGGCGCCCACCCGCGCCTCGCCCGGACGATGCTGGCCGCCGAAACGGAAGGCGAGCGCGCCCTCGCCGCCGACCTCGCCGCGCTTCTGGAGGAGCGCGACCCCATCCGCGGGCGCGAGGCGCCGAGCAGCATCGCCCTCCGCCTGGACCTCATCCGCGGACGCGGCAACGGCGGAGCGGATGCCGACCGCGGCGCCCTGCACCGCATCGGCCGCGCCGCCGCGCTCCACCGCCGCCGCCTCGGCGTTCGTGGCGACCCGGAGCCGGAAGGCGACGCCGGCGCCCTGCTCGCCGCCGGCTTCCCCGACCGCATCGCCGCCAAGCGCGGCGTCATGGACGGCGCCTTCCGCCTCGCCGGCGGCATGGGCGCGCGCCTGCCCGCGACCGACCCGCTCGCCAAATCGCCGCTGCTCGCCGTCGCCGACCTCGACCTCCGCGGCACCGACGCCCGCATCCGCATGGCCGCGCCGCTGGGCCGCGAAGCGCTCGAAGCGCGCTTCCCCGACCGCTTCGTGCGCGAGGAAGGCGCCGCCTTCGACGCCCGCGCCGGCGGCGTGCTCGCCCGCCGCCGCCTGCGCTTCGGCCCGCTGGTGCTGGAAGAAGAGCCGATCCCCGCCGCCGATCCGGCCGTGCTCGCCTCCGCCCTCGCCGCGGCCGTCGCCGAGCGCGGCCTGCGCGACCTGCCCTGGAAGGACGCCGCGCGGCAGGTCCAGGCACGGGTCGGCTGGATGCGGAAGGCCGAAGGCGAGGCCGTTTGGCCCGACCTTGCCGACGGCGCGCTGGCGGCGACCGTCCAGGACTGGCTCGCCCCGCACCTCCACGGGCGCACGCGCCTTTCGGAGTTGGCCGCGCTCGACCTCCCGGCGATCCTGCTCGGCGCGCTCGATTGGGACGCGCGCCGGAGGCTCGACGCCGCGCTGCCCGCCCGCGTCCCGCTGCCCGCCGGCCGCTCCGCCGCCGTGGACTACGCCCGCGAGGTGCCGACGCTCGAAGCGCGCGCGCAGCACCTCTACGGCATGGCCGCGCTGCCGCCGCTCGCCAGGGGCCGCGTGCCCCTCCAGGCGGCGGTGCTCTCGCCGGCCGGCCGGCCGGTCGCCGTCACCGGCGATCTGGCGGGATTCTGGCGCGGCGGCTGGGCGGAGGTGCGGAAGGAGATGCGGGGCCGCTACCCCAAGCACGCGTGGCCCGACGATCCTGCAACAGCCGCGGCAGAAATGCCACGGACGGGTCGGGGCGGAGGTTGAACGGCCGCATGCAGCGTACCAGTCTCCTGTTACAAATACTTCACCCCGGATCGCCGCCGCCATCGGTGCGAGTCCCAGGCCGAGGATGCACCACCGGATGCCTTCGACTCTCGCGCGCCGTCCATTGGGCCTCGGACTCACCGCCTTGCTGCTGTCCGGCTGCGTCCAGGCCCGCGCCCAGAGGGGCTTCTTCGGCGGCGGCGGGGGCGGCGTGCCGGACTTCGCGGACCTCGCCGAGCAGGTGCTGCCGTCCGTGGTCAACATCGCCGTCACCGGCGAAACGCGCGGGGAGATCCCCATCCCGCCCGAGCTGCGCGGCACCCCCTTCGAGCGGCAGTTCCGCGAGCGCTTCCGCGGCCGGCGGCAGGAAACGGTGGGCGCCGGCTCCGGCTTCGTCATCGACCCGGCCGGCTTCGTCGTCACCAACAACCATGTGGTCGGCAGCGCCAGCCGGGTGGTGGTGTCCCTGCAGGACGGTTCGGAACTCCCCGCGCGGGTGGTCGGCACGGACGAGCTGACCGACCTCGCCCTGCTGCGCATCGAGGCGGGCCGCCAACTGCCGGCCGTCACCTGGGGCTCCTCGACGCGGGCGCGCGTGGGCTCCTGGGTGATGGCGGCGGGCAACCCCTTCGGCCTCGGCGGCTCCGTCACCAGCGGCATCATCTCGGCGCGCGGGCGGGAGATCGGCGCCGGCCCGTTCGACGACTTCCTCCAGACCGACGCCGCCATCAACCCGGGCAACTCCGGCGGGCCGGTGTTCAACATGGCCGGCGAGGTGATCGGCATCTCCACCGCCATCTACTCGCCCTCCGGCGCCAACGCCGGCATCGGCTTCGCCACGCCCTCCGACCTCGCGCGGCCGGTGATCGAGCAGCTCCGGCGCGACGGCCGGGTGGAGCGGGGCTGGCTCGGCGTGTCGGTGCAGGACGTGGTGCCCGAGGAAGCGCGCGGCGCCGGCGCCAGCGGCGCCCGGCGCGGCGTGCTGGTGGCGGGCGTGGAGCGCAACAGCCCCGCGGGCCGCGCCGGGCTGCGCCAGGGCGACCTGGTGGTCGCCATGAACGGCGAGCCCATCAGCACCTCCCGCGCCCTGGTCCGCAACGTCGCCGCGCTGCCGCCGGGGCAGACCATGCAGCTCACCGTGTTGAGGGAAGGGCGCCAGCTCAACTTGCCCGTGCAGGTGGGCCGCCGGCCCGGCACGCCGGGCCAGGGCTGACCCACAAGGGGCGGAGACGACGACGATGCGCATCCTGCTGGTGGAGGACGACGCCGAGGTCGCCCGCTTCGTGAAAAAGGGGCTGCAAGAGGCCGGGCACACCGTGGAGCACGCGGTCAACGGCCGCGACGGGCTGTTCCTGGCCGCGTCCGAGCAGTTCGACCTGATGGTGCTGGACCGGATGCTCCCCGGCGGGGTGGACGGCGTGCGCTTGGTGGAAACGCTGCGCGCCCAAGGCAACCGTGCGCCGGTGATCTTCCTGTCGGCGCTGTCGGCGGTGGACGAGCGCGTGAAGGGGCTGAAGGCCGGCGGCGACGACTACCTGACCAAGCCCTTCGCCTTCGCCGAGTTGCTGGCGCGGGTGGAGGCGTTGGGCCGGCGCCCGTCCGTGGACGCGCCCTCCACCAAGCTCAAGGTGGCGGACCTGGAGCTCGACCTGCTGTCGCGCACCGTGTCGCGCGCCGGCAAGCGCATCGACGTGCAGCCGCGCGAGTTCCGCCTGCTGGAGCACCTGATGCGCCACGCCGGGCAGGTGGTGACGCGGACCATGCTGCTGGAGAAGGTGTGGGACTACCACTTCGACCCGCAGACCAACGTGATCGACGTCCACGTGTCGCGCCTGCGGCAGAAGGTGGACCGCGGCTTCGACGTGCCGCTGATCCACACCATCCGCAACGCCGGGTACATGATCCGCGGCGAGGGCTGAGGGGAACGGCGCGGGAACCGGACGACCGGCGATGGCAACCACCTCCCCACCGGAGAAGACGGCGCCGCCGCCCCCTCCTCCTCCGCCCGCCGTGGCGGAGCCGCCCGCGCCCGGCGACGACGCCGCCGCGCCGCGGCAGAGCGGCGTCGCCGAAGCGGTCGCCGACCAGCTCCGGACAACCCCGGCGGCCGATGCCGAAGCGCCGTCGCCGGGCTTCGCCGCCGGCCTGGGCGCGCGGGCCGGCGCGCTCCGCCCGCCGGGCCTGTTCCGCAGCGCCGGCTTCCGCTTCGCGGCGCTGTTCGCGGCGCTGTTCGCGGCGGCCTCCCTGGTGCTGGTCGGCGCGCTGTGGCTGGTCACGGCCGGCACGCTCGACCGCCAGACCGACATGGCCATCCGCTCCGACGCGCTCGCCCTCGTGGAGCGCTTCCGCGAAGGCGGGACCACGGGGCTCGTCGAGGCCATCGAGGAGCGGCTGGCGGTGGACGTCGAGAACGACAGCATCTACCTGCTCGTCACCGCCGACACCGACCGGCGCCTGGCCGGCAACCTGAACCGCTGGCCCGTCGCGTGGCACCCCACGGAGAACTGGTTCCGCACCCGCGTCGTCCACGACGGCGCCGAGACGCAGGCGCGGCTCTACAAGGTGGAACTGCCCGAGTTGCGCCTGCTGGTCGGCCGCGACGACACGGAGCGGCAGCGCCTCCAGCAACTCCTGACGGAAGGCGCGCTCTCCACCTCGGGCCTCGCGGGGTCGTTAGCCTTCTTCGGCGCTTGGCTGATGCGCCGCGCGATGCAGGCGCGGATGCGGCCGGCCTTCGCCACCGCCGCCGCCATCTCGGCGGGCGACCTGTCGCAGCGCGTCCCGCTCTCCGGCCGGGACGACGAGTTCGACCGCCTGGCGGCGACCATGAACACCATGCTCGACCGCATCGAGACGCTGATGGACGGCGTCCGCGGCGTGTCCGACGCCATCGCCCACGACCTCCGCACGCCGATCGCGCGCGCCCGCGCCAAGCTGGAGGAGGCGCTGGCCAACGCCGGCCGCCCGTCCACCCCGGAGGGCGCGGCGCTGCGGCGGGCGGTGGAGCGCGGCATCGCCGACCTCGACGGCATCGCCCGCATCTTCCGCGCCCTGCTCCGCATCGCCGAGGCCGAGGCCGGCGCCCGCCGCGCCGCCTTCGCCGCCTTCGACCTCGCCCCGGTGCTGGCGGACGCCGGCGAGATCTACGAAGCGGCGGCGGAAGCGCGGGGCTTGCGCCTCGCCACCGACCTGCCCGAAACGCTGGAACTGTCCGGCGACCGCGACCTGCTGCTGCAAGCGGTGGCGAACCTGCTCGACAACGCCATCAAGTTCACGCCGCCCGGTGGGGAGGTGCGCCTGTCCGCCGCCGTGGTGGAAACCGCCGACGGCGGCGCCGGCATCGAGGTGGCGGTGGAGGACGACGGGCCGGGCATGGCGTCCGCCGACCGGGAGCGGGCGGGCCAGCGCTTCTTCCGCGCCGACGAGGCGCGCGCCACGCCGGGCTCGGGCCTCGGCCTCGCGCTGGTGCAGGCGGTGGCGGGTCTCCACAGGGGGGAACTCGTGTTGGAGGACGCCAACTCCGACGGCGCCCCACGCGGGCTGCGAGCTGTGCTCCGCTTGCCCCTATCGTGAAAGAAGAGTCATTTGACACCCACCAAGGGTTGATAAGAGCGCGGGCATCCTCAGCCGCGAATGCGCAGCCCTTTCCACCTCGTGGTGATCGCCGTGCTCACATCCGCCGCTAGCCCCGCGGTGGAAACGGTGCCGCGCGTCATAGATGACACGCCGGAATACTGCCGCAGCTTGGCGACCCGGCTGGCGATGCAACCGGCCGCCCGGCTGGAACCGTCCCGCTCTTTGGGCGAGCAGGGCGTGAAGCTGTGCGGCGAGGGGCACCTCCGCACCGGCGTCACGAAACTCCGCCGCGCGATGCGCGCCGCCACGGGGCCGCGGGCAACGGGCGCCGCCGCAGGGGCGCCGGTGGAAACGCGCGCGGTGACGCGGTGAAGGCGGGCGGGTAGGCGGCGCCTTCGGCGGGGGCGGGAGCCAGCCGCGAGACTTTGCTTGTGCCAACGGCCGCGTGCCGGAATCGAAACGGACATGAGAGTCTTCGCGTCCCTGGCGATGCTCCTTTCTCGACCAAGGCGAACGGCGCGGACGCCCGATGAAACACCGGGGGGCCCAAGGAACAGCTTGCAAAAAAGAACAAAATAGGTACATGGACGCTGGCGCGGACCTCCGCGGGCACGATGACCAGCGCCACGACAGGAGGCCGACCATGTTGTTCCGAAGCGAAGAGATGGTCGGGTCGGCCACATGAGGCCGCCGTTCGCCTTCTCCGCCGCGCCACGGCCCTCGCCGGGACCGGGCACGCCCGCGCGTCCCCGCCTCCCATCGGCACGCGAGGCCTCGCGCGATGAACGCCCCTCGCCGCGGAAGTCCTGGCCCGCAACGCGGGGCACCATGCCATCCCCAGCAGGCGCCGGCGGCGGCGAGTGCGGACCAGCCGCCTACCCATGGCCCGCATTCGCCTGCGGCATTTGTCCGATTCCGGCAATCCGCGCGGCACCAAGCCGCCGCGAACCCCGCCCGTTGCGCCTCTCCCGCCGGCGCGCATGATGCCCCGACGGCTAGGCGCTGCGCGCCGCCCCGCCACCGAGGGAGGCCCGCCCATGCTCGACAGCACCGACTTCCGCGTTCCCTCGATGCGCCACAAGGTCAGCGCCGAGGAATGGCAAGCGCGCCTGGACCTCGCCGCCGCGTACCGGCTGGTGGCGCTCTACGGCATGTCCGACCTGAGCGCGAACCACATCTCCGCCCGCGTTCCCGGCGAGGAGTCCTTCCTCATCAACCCGTATGGGATGCTCTACGAAGAGATCACCGCCTCGTCCCTCATCAAGATCGACCACGAGGGCAACATCCTCCTGAAGCCGGACTTCCCCGGCCAGGACTACGGCGTGAACCGCGCCGGTTTCGTCATCCACTCCGCGATCCACAAGGCCCGGCACGAGATCGCCTGCGTCGCCCACACCCACACCTGGGCGGGCATGGCCGTCTCGGCGCTGGACTGCGGCTTGTTGCCCATCACCCAGACCTCCATGCGCTTCGCCAAGGTCGGCTACCACGACTACCAGGGCGTGGTGCTCGATCTGGAGATGCAGGACGCGCTGGTCCGCGACCTCGGCGACCACGACGCGCTGGTCCTCCGCAACCACGGCCTGCTCGCCTGCGGCCGCACCGTGGCGGAGGCGTTCAACGCCCTGCACCGCCTCGAACTCTCCTGCAAGACGCAGATCGCCGCCATGTCCTGCGGCACCAAGCTGCGCGAGGTGCCGCAGGCGGTGGTGGACGCCACCTTCCGGAACTACCAGCCCAACGTCCGCCGCCCGTTCGGCGTGATGGAATGGCCGGCGATGCTGCGGAAGCTGGACCGCGTCGACCCGTCCTGGCGGGATTGACCGCCCGGCACCTACCGGAGGTGCGGCGACTCCGACGGGCCGCTCCGCTCGAGTTCGGCGAAGAGCGGCGCGTTCGGGCAGAAGGCCGAAGGCGCCTCGGCCCCCGCCGCGCCGGCGAGGAAGCGGCGGCAGCGCCGGGTTTCCGTGCAGGTCGCGCAGCACAGCTCCGCCGCCCGCATCTGGGTCGGGAAGCGCTCCCGCGCCGACGCGCGGTCGAGTCCGAAGTGGTGCAGCGTCCCCGCCATGTAGGTGTCGACGCCCTCGCGCATCCAGCGCGCCGCCACGGGGCCGAGGCGGAGGGCGCGCGCGAGGTGGTCGTCGTCGGCCGGCGGTTCGGCCGCGGCGTCCGGCACGTGGTGGTCCTCCAGGAAGTGGTGCAGCACGAGCCCCAGCTTGGCCGCCGCGCGCGCGTCGCCGCGCCTGCACGCGGCCTCGATGTCGTCGAAGATCATGCGCCGGATCGTGTCCGCGCCTTCCGGCGTCCGGCACAGGCTCCAGCCCATCTCCAAGGCGACGACCTCCGGCAGGTGCTTGATCCTGGCGAGCGCGGAAACCTCTTCCTGGCTGAGGCCGCTCAGCCCCAAGCAATCGTTGTAGGTCAGCATGGCGCCCTCCCGTCTTTTCCCGCCTTTCTAGGGCGGTCCAAGGCGACGGCATTTGATCTCGCGCAAGCTGGCCGACGGGCGGGGCCTCCGGGCGGACGGCGCGAACCCTCCACGACCGGCGGCGGGGGGCCGCTCGCGCTACCGGAACGGAAAAGGTGCGCTGCGCCCGCCGGCGCCCGAACCGCGCCATTCACACCTGAAGGGGTCGGCAAGGCCGAGCAAGGCGGTAAAATGGGGGGAGTGGGGCGGCGCGGCGGGCGCCGCGACCCGTCCCGGAACCCCGGCCCTTGCGCATCCTGCTCTCGGACGCCGCGGCGGAGCGGCACGGAAACGCCATCCGCGCGGCGGCGCCCGGAGCGGAACTGGCGCCGGTGCCGCCGGAAGGCGCCCCGCCCGACACGGCCGGCATCGAGGTCGCGTTCCTGTCGCGCGACGTCTTCGTCGGCGGCACGCGGCAGCGGCTGGCGCCCCGTTTCGTCCGATTCGTGGAACTGGTCCTGGCGGCGCCGGACCTGCGCTGGGTGCAGGGCTTCTCCGCCGGCACCGACCTGCACGTGTACCGATCCATGCTGGCCCGCGGCCTCGTGCTGACCAGCGCCGCCGGCGCCAGCGCTTCGACCGTGGCGCAGACCGCCATCGCCGGCCTCCTGGCGCTCGCGCGCGGCTTCCCCCGGATCGCCGAATCGCAGCGCCGGCGCGAGTGGAGTCCGTTGTCCGGCGGCGGCGCCGAGCCGCGCGACCTCGCCGGCCAGACCGCGCTGGTGGTCGGCACCGGCCCGATCGGCCAGGAGATCGGCCGGCTGTGCCGGGCGCTGGGCCTCCGGGCCGTCGGCGTCCGGCGGGACGCGTCGGCCGGGGTGCCGCCCGGCTTCGACGAGGTCCGGGGCTTCGCCGATTTGTCCGAATCGCTGCCGCGCGCCGACTGGCTGATCCTCGCCTGTCCGCTGACCGAAACGACCTGCGGCCTGTTCGACGCCGCGGCCCTGGCCTTGCTCCCGGACGGAGCGCGGCTGGTGAACGTCTCGCGCGGTGGGGTGGTGGTGGAGGCCGACCTCCTGGCGGCCCTCGAATCGGGGCGCGTCGCCGGCGCCTTCCTCGACGTGTTCACGGCCGAGCCGCTGCCGCCGGACAGCCCCTTCTGGGGCCTGCCCAACGTCATCGTCAGCCCCCACAGCGCCGCCGCTTCCGACGGGCTGGCCGACCGGGTGGCCGCGATCTTTTGCGAGAACCTCGGCCGCTGGCGGCGGGGCGAGCCGCTCCTCAACCGTGTGTCGGCAGACGTGGCCGCCGCACCACGACCCTGAGAGGAGCGGAACGCTCCCCGTTATCCACACTCATCCACATGCTAGTTTGGACTCGGACTGGTTTAGACTCCGGCCATGAACACGATCATCGCGCCCGGATTCGGCGACGGCAACGGCATCCCGGGCGGCGGCCTGCTCGGCCTGTCGCAGCGCGTCCCGCCGCAGAGCCCGCAGGCGGAGCAGGCGCTGCTCGGCGCCCTGCTCGCCAACAACAAGGCCTACGAACAGGTTTCCGAGTTCCTGGCCGCGGAGCACTTCGCCGACCCGATCCACGGCCGCATCTTCCGCGCCATCCAGCGGCGGGTGGAGGCCGGCCAGCTCGCCGACGTCGTCACCCTCCGCCCGGAATTCGAGCACTCCGGCGAGCTGGACGAGGTGGGCGGCCCCGCCTACCTGGCGCAGCTCCTCTCGGCCATGATCGGCATCATCAACGCCGGCGAGTACGGCCGCTTGGTCCACGACTGCTGGCTCCGCCGCCAATTGGTGGACGTGGGCGAGGAGGTGGTGAACCGCGCCTTCGGGGCCGAGGCCGAGCTGGACGGCAAGGGGCAGCTCGAAGCCGCCGAGCAGCGCCTGTTCGATTTGTCCAAGGACGACGGCTCGGGCGGCGGCGTCATCACCTTCGAACGGGCGCTGGCGACGGCGGTGATGGCCGCCGAGCGCGCCTTCTCCACCCCCGGCGGCGTCTCCGGCCTGCCCTCGGGCCTCCGCGACCTGGACGCCAAGACCGGCGGGCTGCACCCCTCCGACCTGGTGATCCTCGCCGGGCGTCCGGGCATGGGCAAGACCGCGCTCGCCACCAAGATCGCCTTCGGCGCCGCGCGCGCCCTGGTGCGGGAAGCGCAGGAGAAGGGGCCGAACGCGGTGCCGAAGGGCGTCGCCGCCTTGTTCTCCCTGGAAATGAGCGCCGACCAGCTCGCCACCCGCCTCTTGTCCGAAGAGGCCCGCATCTCCGGCGACCGCATCCGCCGCGGCGACATCTCCCAGCGCGACTTCGACCGCTTCGTCGAGGTCAGCCGCGAGATGGCGACCATCCCGATCGTCATCGACGATACTCCGGCCATCACCATCTCGGCGCTCCGCACCCGCTGCCGGCGGCTGAAGCGGACGCGGGGGTTGGAACTGGTGGTGGTGGACTACCTCCAGCTCATGCGCCCCGCGGCGGGCACGCGGCCGGAAAGCCGGGTGCTGGAGATCTCGATGATCACCCAGGGCCTCAAAGCCATCGCCAAGGAACTCTCGGTGCCGGTGATCGCGCTGAGCCAGCTTTCCCGCGCGGTGGAGCAGCGCGAGGACAAGAGGCCCCAATTGTCCGATCTGCGCGAATCCGGCTCCATCGAGCAGGACGCCGACATGGTCATGTTCGTGTACCGCGACGACTACTACCTCGCCCAGCGCCAGCCCAAGGAGTTGGCCTTCGACGACAACGGCAAGTTCCAGGACGCCATGCAGAAGTGGCAGACCGACATGGAGCAGGCGCACAACAAGGCGGAGCTGATCATCGCCAAGCAGCGCCACGGACCCACCGGCGCCATCCGCCTGTTCTTCGAGGCCGAGTTCACCCGCTTCGGCGACCTCGACCAGGTGCATTCCCAGGCCGACGCCTATTGAAGCGCGGCTGACCATAGACCTCGCCGCGATCGCGGCGAACTGGCGCCTGCTGCGCGACCTGCACCCGAAGGGCGCGGTCGCCGGGGTGGTGAAGGCGGACGCCTACGGCCTGGGCGCCGCGCGCGTCGGCCCGGCGTTGCGGGACGCGGGTTGCCGCCATTTCTTCGTCGCGCATCTGGCGGAGGGCGTGGCGCTCCGCGAGGCGATCGGGCCGGGGCCGGTGATCGCCGTGCTGAACGGCTTCGTTCCCGATGCCGACGGGGATGCCGGACTGCTGCCGGTGCTGAACGGCCTGCCAGACGTGGAGGCGCACGCCGCCGCGGCGAGGAAGCGGGGCAGGGCGGCCCCGGCCATCCTGCACCTCGACACCGGCATGAGCCGCCTCGGCCTCGACGCGCGGGAGCAGGAGGCCGTCGCGGCGGACCCGTCGCGCCTCGACGGCCTCGACCTGCGCTGGCTGATGACGCACCTCGCCTGCGCCGACGAGCCGGAACACCCGCTGAACGCGGCGCAGGCCGCGCGCTTCGCCGCGATCTGCGCCCGCCTGCCCCCGGGCATCCCGCGCAGCGTCGCCAATTCCTCGGGCATGTTCCTCGGCCCGGCCTTCGCCTCCGACCTCGCCCGACCGGGCTGCGCGCTTCACGGGATCAACCCCACGCCAGGGCGGCCGAACCCGGTGCGGCAGGCGGTGCGGCTGGACGCGCCCGTCCTCCAGGTGCGGGAGATCGCACAGGGCGACACGGTGGGCTATGGCGCAACCTGGGCGGCAACGCGGCCGACGCGGGTGGCCACGGTTGCCGCCGGGTACGCCGATGGCTACCTTCGCGCCCTTTCGGGCCGGGCTTTCGGCGTGTTCGCCGGACGGTCCGTGCCGTTGATCGGCCGGGTATCCATGGACCTCATCGCCTTCGACGCGACCGACGCGCCGGGCCTCGCGCCCGGCGGCGCCATCACCTTGATCGGGCCGGACGGGTTGACGCCGGACGACCTGGCGGCGCGCGCCGGGACCATCGGCTACGAAATCCTGACGTCCCTCGGCAACCGATACCGCCGCGAATACGTCTCGGCTTGATGGCTTCGATCGTATTGGACCCCCTGGCGGCGCTGGGTCGCGCCGCGATCGGCGCTTGCCGCGCGACCGGCGAGGTGGGGCTCTTCGCACTGGAAGCGGCGTCGCACCTGTTCCGCCCGCCCTTCTACTGGCGGCTGTTCTGGCGCGCCTTCGTCGAGATCGCGTGGTTCTCCCTGCCGGTGGTGGCGCTGACGGCGGTGTTCACCGGCATGGTGCTGGCGCTGCAATCCTACACCGGCTTCGCCCGCTTCAACGCCCAGTCCGCCATCGCCAGCGTCGTCGTCATCAGCCTGACGCGCGAGTTGGGGCCGGTGCTGGCGGCGCTGATGGTGGCGGGGCGCATCGGCGCCGCCTTCGCTGCCGAGATCGGCACCATGCGCGTCACCGACCAGATCGACGCGCTGACCACCCTGTCCACCGACCCGATGAAGTACCTCGTCACGCCCCGCATCCTGGCGGCGACGCTGGCCCTGCCGCTGCTGGTGCTGGTGGCGGACATCCTGGGCGTCATGGGCGGCTGGCTGATCGGCACCTACAAGCTCGGCTTCGTCCCGGCCGCCTACCTGAAGTCCACCTTCGACTACCTCGAAACCATGGACGTGGTCTCCGGCCTGGCGAAGGCGGGCGTGTTCGGCTTCGTCATCGGGACGATGGGGACGTGGTGCGGCTACACCAGCCGCGGCGGCGCGCAGGGCGTGGGCGGGGCGACGACGCTCGCGGTGGTGGCCTCGTCCATCCTCATCCTCGCGCTCGACTACGCGCTGACCGAGGTGTTCTTCGCGCGATGAGGGACGGCACGGCGCTCCCCAAGATCCGTCTGCGCGGGCTGCGCAAGGCCTTCGGCGCGAAGCAGGTGCTCGACGGCGTGGACCTCGACGTCGCGGCCCAGCACGGGACGGTGATCCTGGGCGGCTCCGGCTCCGGCAAGTCGGTGACGATCAAGTGCATCCTCGGCCTGATCGAGCCGGACGCGGGCGTGATCGAGATCGACGGGCGCGACGTGCTGCGGATGCCGCGCGGCGAGCGCCGCGAGGTGCTGGACCGCATCGGCATGCTGTTCCAGAACGGCGCCCTGTTCGACAGCCTGCCGGTCTGGGAGAACGTCTGCTTCAAGCTGCTGGCGCAGAAGCGGATCACCCGCGCGGCGGCGCGCGACCGGGCGGCGGAGGTGCTGGGGCAGGTGGGCCTCGCCGCCTCCGTGGGCGACCTCTACCCGGCGGAGCTTTCGGGCGGCATGCAGAAGCGCGTGGCGCTCGCCCGCGCGGTGGCGGCGCGGCCCGACATCGTGTTCTTCGACGAGCCGACCACTGGCCTAGACCCCATCATGGGCTCGGTGATCGACGGGCTGATCGTGGACGTGGTGAAGCGCCTGGGCGCGACGGCGCTCTCCATCACCCACGACATGGCCAGCGCCCGGCGCATCGCCGACACGGCGGCGATGATCCACCACGGCCGCATCGTCTGGACCGGCCCGGCGGCCATGCTGGGCGAGACCGGCAACGCTATGGTGGACCAGTTCGCCAGGGGCGAGCGCGAGGGGCCGATACAGATGGAGTTGCGGCGGTAAGGAAGTGGCTCCCACACATGCCATCGAAATCGAGTCCTATGCCGCGAATCAGCAGTGGAGGCTGGACGCCTCACGCCAAAAAAATGCGTGCGCGCTTGATGTACCAAAGAGGTCAGAGCTTCCTACTTGCAGCAGCGTTCTTGAAAGAAAAGGATGGTAGAGATCGGTATGCAGTACTTTATTTGCTTTGCCAAGGACTTGAAGTCATACTCAAATCCTTGTTGTTGATGAAAGATTACGAAAAACACAAACCAGAACTAAAGAAGACGTTTGGTCATAATGTCTCAAAACTTGCAGAGCAAGTATTGCGTGAGTTCAGCTTAAATGACCTCAAACCATCTTTGAGGGAAGAGCTGAGTGTCCTTAACTCCCTCTATCACAGCCCTATAAACACTTTACGCTATGCGTCCTTCATAGACATCCTGGTCGATCCAGTGAGCATTTCGACAAACTTGGTAGAAAGGCGATTGATGGCGCTACAACGTTTAGTCAAACGGAAGCTCGCGCCAATGTAGGTGCTGTATACAGGTTTTGTCTGTGGCCTACTCCAGCGCGTCGACCGGAGCGATCCAAGCAAGATAATATACGATTCGGGCCTGCTTCTCGAACTCGTGCGCTTAACCGTGGCAAAGTTGGCGCGGCGCCCGAGGCAAGCGTCTTAGGCGCGAGGCCTAACCGCCGCCTTGACCCTTCCCGCTTGGCAGGCGCTACCTTCCCCCACGACGCCGCCACGAGCGCCGAGGAGGGAACAATGCCGCTGCGACTCACCCCGCTCCACCCGCTCTTCGCCGCCGAGGTCGGCGGCCTGGACCTGCGCCGGACGCCCGGCCCGGAGGTCTGCGCCGAGATCGACCGCGCCATGGACCGCTACGCGGTGCTGGTGTTCCGCGGCCAGGAACTGGACGACGACCAGCAAATGGCCTTCGGCGAGGCGCTCGGCCCGCTGGAGACGACGCGCGGCACGGTGGACGCGCACAAGCACCGCCTTAAGCACGGGGCGATGAACGACATCTCCAACCTCGACGTGGACGGCAAGCTGCTCGCCGCCGACGACCGGCGCCGGATGTTCAACCTGGGCAACCAGCTCTGGCACAGCGACAGCAGCTTCAAGGCGACGCCGGCCAAGTACTCGATGCTGCACGCCCGCGTGGTGCCGCCCGACGGGGGCGACACCGAGTTCGCCGACATGCGCGCCGCCTGGGACGCGCTGCCGGAAAAGACGAAGGCGAAGGTGCGCGACCTCGTCACCGAGCACAGCCTGATCTTCTCCCGCGGCCAGCTCGGCTTCGCCGACTACACCGAGGAGGAGAAGAAGGCCTTCGCGCCGGTGCCGCAGCGCTTGGTGCGCTGGCACCCGGGGTCGCAGCGGCACTCGCTCTACCTGTCGTCGCACATCGGCCGCATCCAGGGCTGGCAGGTGCCGGAGGCGATGGCGCTGATCCGTTGGCTGGTGGAGTTCGCCACCCAGCGCCAGTTCGTCTACGCGCACACGTGGCGGCAGTGGGACCTGGTGATGTGGGACAACCGCGCCACCATGCACCGCGCCCGGCCCTACGAGGATGCCACCTACCCGCGCGACCTGCGGCGTGTGACGCTGGCGGACGTGGCGCCGACGCTTGAACAGCGGATGGCGGCCTGAGCGGCGACGCGCCGCCGCCCTTCCTCGCCGGCCACGCCGCCTGGGCGGGCCTCGCGCGCCCGCCCGCCGGCGTGGTTCTGGCGCGGGAGGAAGGGCGGCTCGAGGCGGCGGAGTACGCGGCGCTGGTCCGTTCCTCCGGCCTCGACCGGCCGGTGGACGACCTGCCTCGCATGGCGGCGATGCTGGCCGGGGCGGACCTGGTGGTCACGGCGCGCGACGACGCGGGGCAACTGCTTGGCGCGGCGCGCAGCGTCACCGATTTCGCGTGGTGCTGCTACCTGTCAGACCTCGTCGTGACGAAGGAACGGCAGCGCGGCGGGCTCGGCCGGTTGCTGCTCGCGGAAACCAAGCGCGCCGTGGGCCCCGGCTGCATGGTGCTGCTGCTCTCCACGCCTTCGGCCATGGGCTACTACCCCCGGCTCGGGATGGAGCGCGTGCCAAACGGCTTCCTGATCCGCCGCGACGGTTGAGTTCCACGCGGCTCAAGCCGGGGCGGCGTGCCTGGCCGGCAGGTTGAGCGTCGCGGTGAGACCTTCCTCTCGCCAGTCGCGCGCCAGCGTCGCGCCGAGTTGGCGCCCGGCCAAGGTGTCCAGCAAGCGGGTGCCGAAGCCGGCCCGGGCCGGCCGCGCGACCGCCGGGCCGCCCCGCTCCCGCCACGTCAGGCGCAGCGCGCCATCCCCGTCGTCGAGCCCCCATTCCAACTCCACCCGGCCCCTGGGCGCCGACAGGGCGCCGTGCTTGGCGGCGTTGGTGGCGAGTTCGTGCAGCAGCATGCCGACGGGCTGCGCCGCGTCCGCGGCGAGCCGGACCGGGGGACCGCCCGCCCGCACACGGTCCGCGTAGGGCGCGAGTTCCGTCCCGACCAGCGCGGCCAGGTCCACGCCGCGCCAGCTCTCGGCCGCCAGCAGGGAGTGGGCGCGGGACATGGCGGCGATGCGGCCTTCCACCGCCGACGCGAATTCCGCCGCGTCCCGGCGCGGCGTGAGCCGCACCAGCGAGAGGGCGACGGCGAGCGCGTTCCTCGCACGGTGGTCCACCTCCCGCAGCAGCAGCATCCGGCCTTCGGTGGCCTGCCGCCGTTCCGCGGCCGCCCGGGCCAGGGCGCCCAAGAGCCGATCGGCTTCTCGCAGGCCGGTGGAAGCCGGCGTCGGCGCCGCGTCGCCGCCCGCCGCCGCCACCCGCCCGAAGGCGCGGATCACCGTCCGGGCCAGCGCGAGCGCCAAGCCGAGCCCGACCGCCACCGCCAGCGCGCTACCGAGCAACGCCCGCCGCAGCTCCGCGCGCAGCGGCGCCTCGAAGCTCGCCTCCGGCATGGTGAGCACGGCGTGGTAGCCGCTCAGGGGCGCGCGGGCGAAGGCGATCACCGCGGGCGTGCCTTCCCGCGTCGGAAGCCCGCGGATGAGGCCCTCCGGGGCGGCGTGGAGCCGGGCCACCACCTCCGGCCGGCCGGGCAGGCCGGCGGTTTCCGCGTCGTTGACCGTGCGCGCCACGATGCGGCCGGTCCGGTCGGCGAGGATGCCCACCTCGCCTTCGGCCGCGGACGGATTCGCCTGGAGCAGCATCGCCGCCAGGCGCTCGCGGGAGAAGGAAAGGCCGAGGCCGTGTCCGGGCGGCCCGGCCGGGGACGGCACGGGCACGCCGACGCCGATGGCGGCCCGCCCGGTGACGGTCCCGGCGAAGAGGTTGCTCACCTCCGCCTTGCCCGATGCGACCACCCGCCGCGCGTCCTCCGGCGCAGGCACGCCGACGCGCCGCTCGCCCGGTGCCCAGGCCGTGGTGAGCACGACCCGCCCGGCCCTGTTGACCAGCGTGACGGGGGCGCCCCCGTTCCGGGCGGAGACGGTGCGCATCTCGCCTTCGAAGGTTTCGAGGTCGCCGCCGGCGAGCGCGGCGGAGGCGCCGAGGCCGTCCAGCGTCGCCTGCGCCACGCGGAACTCCGCGTCGAGCCGGTGCGCCAGTCCGCGGACCCGTTCGAGCAGTTCGGCCTCGGCCCGCGCGCGCGCCCGGGCTTGGCCGGACGACACGGCGGCGACGTTGAGCGTGATCAGCGGGAGCGCCACGGCCGCCACCAGCAGGATCAGGATCTCGCGGAGGCTGCGGGACGCGCGGCACGGGGCCGGCTGGCCCTGGGCGGGGCGCGGAGCGGCGGCGACGCTCTCGACATCGGCGGACACGGGAAGCGTCGCTTTTTCCTGAAAACCCAACTTTCGGTAGCCGGTTTCGCTTCGAGATTCTACAGCCGCATCGTGCGCGGAACCACGGACGCGCCGGTGGGGACAGCGGGTTCCGAAACGCCTATATCGTCGATGTTCCTATTTCGTGCCGCGGTGCCCGACGCGTCCAGGGCGACGGCACGCCCGTTCCCGGAGGTCGAGTGAAGAACCGCACCCTCTTCGTTTGCCAAGCCTGCGGCGCCACGCACCCGAAATGGCAGGGCAAGTGCGAAGCTTGCGGCGGGTGGAACACCCTCCAGGAAGAAGCGCCCGCGCCGCGCCCGAGCGGCCCCGCGGCCAAGGCCGGCGGCGGGCGCCGGGTGGAGTTCGTCGGGTTGGAGGGCACCGCCGCCCCGCCGCCGCGCGTGCCGACCGGCATCGCCGAGTTGGACCGGGTGCTGGGCGGCGGCATCGTGCCGGCCTCGGCCGTGCTGGTGGGCGGCGATCCGGGCATCGGCAAGTCCACCATCCTGTTGCAGGCCGCGGCGCGCGTCGCGGCGGCCGGGCGGCGCGTGCTCTACGTCAGCGGCGAGGAGGCGGTGGAGCAGGTTCGGCTGCGCGCCCGCCGCCTTGGATTGGAGGGCGCTCCCTTGGCCCTCGCTGCCGCCACCGCGCTGCGCGACATCGCCGCCAGCCTGGAGCGGGAGGCAGATGCCGCGCTGGTGGTGATCGATTCCATCCAGACCATGTGGCTGGACGCCCTGGACAGCGCGCCGGGCACGGTGGCCCAGGTGCGGGCCTGCGCCGCCGAGCTGATCCGGCTGGCCAAGACGCGCGGCTTCGCCGTGATCCTCGTGGGGCACGTCACCAAGGAGGGCACGCTCGCCGGCCCGCGGGTGCTGGAGCACATGGTGGACGCCACGCTCTACTTCGAAGGCGACCGCGGCCACCAGTTCCGCATCCTGCGCGCGGTGAAGAACCGCTTCGGCGCCACCGACGAGATCGGCGTGTTCGAGATGACGGACCGCGGCTTGGTGGAGGTGGCGAACCCCTCCGCCCTGTTCCTGGCGGAGCGGCGCGGCAACGTTTCGGGCTCCGCGGTCTTCGCCGGGGTCGAGGGGACGCGGCCGGTGCTGGTGGAGGTGCAGGCGCTGCTGGCGCCCTCGGCCGGCGGCTCGCCCAGGCGTCAGGTGGTCGGCTGGGACGCCGGGCGGCTCTCGATGCTGCTGGCGGTGCTGGAGTCGCGCTGCGGCCTCACGCTCGGCGCCAACGATGTTTACCTCAACATCGCGGGCGGCTTGCGCATCGCCGAGCCGGCGGCCGACCTCGCCGTGGCGGCGGCGCTCACCTCCGCGGCCACCGACCGGCCGACGGATGCCGAAACGGTTTATTTCGGCGAGGTCGGCCTGTCGGGCGAGGTGCGGCAGGTGGCCCAGGCCGAGGCGCGGCTTCGGGAGGCGCAGAAGCTCGGATTCGCCGCCGCCGTGCTGCCCCGGCGCCTCGCCCGCGGCGGGCGGCCCCCGGTGGCGCTGGACGGGTTGCGGCTGACCGAGACCGGGCACTTGGCCGACCTGGTCGCGTCCTTCGCGGAGAAGACCGTCCGGCGCGGCGGGGAGGGGCCGGCGAGGGCGGCCGCGGTGGCCAAGCCGGCGTGACTTTCCTGCCCCTCTCCGCTATGTCGCCCCCGCGATGAACTGGGTCGATGGCGTGGTGCTGGCGGTGCTCGCCCTCTCGGCGGTCGTCGCGCTGTTCCGTGGGTTGGTGCAGGAGGTGCTGGGGATCGGGGCCTGGGTCGGCGCCGCCTTCGCCGCGCTGGCGTTGCAGCCCGTGCTCTCCCCGTACCTGCTCCCATCGGTGGAAACGCCCTGGATCGCCGACGCCATCGCCCTCGCGGGCGTCTTCCTGGTGGTGCTGGTCGCCTTGAAGATCGCCATCGCCGCCATCGCGCGGCGGGTGCAGGACTCGGCGCTCGGCGGGACTGATCGCGCCCTCGGGATGGTGTTCGGCTTGGCCTGGGGTGCATTCTTGGTGGTGGTCGCCTATATCCTGGGCGGAATGGTCCTGTCCGAACCGGAGCGGTGGCCGGAGCCGGTGCGGCAGGCGCGGTCCTTGCCGGTGGTCGCCGAGGGAGCGCGCTGGTTGATGGAGCAACTGCCGCCCGACTACCGGGCCAAGCTGGTGGCCCCGCCGTCCTTGCCCGACCCGGGCTTCAATGATTTGGTCCGCCCGCCGGCGCGGAATCGGACGTGAGAACCTCCATGAATGAGATGTCCACCCGCCCCTGGCCGGCGGGCGATGACGACAAGTTCCATGAGGAGTGCGGCGTCTTCGGCGTGTGGAACGCCACGGACGCGGCGGCGCTGGCGGCGCTGGGCCTCCACGCCCTCCAGCACCGGGGGCAGGAGGCGGCGGGCATCGTCAGCCTGGACGAGGCAGGCATCTTCCATTCCCACAAGGGGCAGGGGCTGGTCGGGGACAACTTCGGCGACGCCAAGGTGATGGCCTCGCTCCGGGGCCGCGCCGCCCTGGCCCACAACCGCTACGCCACCACCGGCGAGACGGCGCTGCGCAACGTGCAGCCGCTCTACGCCGACTTCGCCTTCGGCGGCTTCGCGGTGGCGCACAACGGCAACCTGACCAACGCGCACGGGCTGCGCCGCGCCCTGGTGCAGCGCGGCTGCTTGTTCCAGAGCACCACGGACTCGGAGGTGTTCATCCACCTCATCGCCATCAGCCTCTACTCCACCGTGGCGGACCGGTTGATCGACGCGCTGAAGCAGGTGCAGGGCGCCTACAGCCTGGTGGCGCTCCACAACGGCGCCATGATCGGCGCGCGCGACCCGCTGGGCGTGCGTCCGCTGGTGCTGGGCCGGCTCGGCGGCGCCCCCGGCGAGGCGGAGGGCGGGCCGGGCTGGGTGCTGGCGAGCGAGACCTGCGCCCTCGACATCGTCGGCGCCGAATTCGTGCGCGATGTGGACCCGGGCGAGATCGTCATCGTGGACGACGCGGGCGTGCGCAGCATCAAGCCCTTCGGCCGGCAGCAGAGCCGCTTCTGCGTCTTCGAGTACATCTACTTCGCCCGCCCCGACAGCGTGGTGGAGGGCACGCCGGTCTACGGCACGCGCAAGCGCATCGGTGCCGAGTTGGCGCGCGAGAGCGGCGTGCCGGCGGATGTGGTGGTGCCGGTGCCGGACAGCGGCGTGCCGGCGGCGATGGGCTACGCGGCGGAAGCGGGCATCCCGTTCGAGCTGGGCATCATCCGCAACCACTACGTCGGCCGCACCTTCATCGAGCCGACGGACCAGATCCGCCACCTAGGCGTGAAGCTGAAGCACAGCGCCAACCGGCCGGCGCTGGAGGGCAAGCGCGTGGTGCTGGTGGACGACTCCATCGTGCGCGGCACCACCAGCCGCAAGATCGTGGAGATGGTGCGCGCGGCCGGGGCCAGGGAGGTGCACATGCGCGTCTCCTCGCCGCCCACGACCCACTCCTGCCACTACGGCATCGACACGCCGGAACGCGCGAAGCTGATGGCGGCCCAGCACGACCTGGAGGGGATGGCGCGCATCATCGGCGTGGACAGCCTCGCCTTCATCTCGCTGGACGGGCTGTACCGCGCGCTCGGCAAGCCGGGGCGCGACATGGAGCGGCCGGGCTTCTGCGACGCCTGCTTCACCGGCGATTACGCCATCCCGCTGACGGACGCGATGGGCAACGCGGCGGACCGCCAACTCTCTTTGCTCCAGGTCAGCCAATGACAGACAGGCCGCTCGCCGGCTCGGTGGCGCTCGTCACCGGCGCCTCACGCGGCATCGGCGCTGCGGTGGCGGTGGAACTGGCGCGGCTGGGGGCGCATTGCGTTCTGACGGCGCGCACCCAAGGCGGGCTGGAGGAAACGGACGACGCGGTCCGCGCCACAGGCGGCGCCGCGACCTTGCTGCCGCTCGACCTGGCGAAGCAGGCCGAGAAGATCGACATGCTCGGCCCCTCCATCGTGGAGCGCTTCCGGCGGCTCGACATCCTCGTCCATGCCGCAGGGGTGCTCGCCAAGCTGACGCCGGTGGCGCACATCCAGCCGCGCGATTGGCAGGAGGCGGTGGCGGTGAACCTGTCCGCCTGCTGGCGCCTGATCCGGAGCTGCGACCCGCCGCTGCGCGCCGCGCCGGCGGGGCGCGCTGTGGTGCTGACCGACGCGGTGGCGGCGGAGCCGCGCGCCTACTGGGGCCTCTACGGCGCAGGCAAGGCGGGGCAGGAGCACCTGGTCCGCGCCTGGGCCGCCGAGACGGCGCGCACGCCGCTCCGCGTGTCGCTGTTCGACCCTGGCCCGGTCGCCACGCAACTGCGCACCGTCGCCATGCCCGGCGAGGACCCGGCGGGGCTGCGGCGACCGGCGGAGGTGGCACCGGCCGTCGCCGCGCTGTGCGTGCCGGAAGAGGCGCGGCGCGGTGCGGCAGGTCGCGTCACCGGACCTTGACGCGCTCCGGCGGCATCGCCCCTCGGCTCGCGGCGCGGAGCGGGAGGGCACCCCGGAGCCGGCGTACCCCTTTTCCTCCCAGGCCTCCGCTGCCCCGGATGCGTCGGCTGCGCTGCGGCGGAACGTTCGGCCTGGGCGGGGTTGAGGGCCTTTTCCGGAACGGGCAGGCTCCGCGCCGGCAGTGCTCCTGACCCCGTCACGGCGGCCGTGGCCACCCCCGGCACCGCCGGGGCGTGGCCTGCCTCCTCGGAGGGCGCGATGACGGCGAATCGACGCGAACTCATCCTGTTGCCCGCGCTGGGCGCCGCCGCGGCGCTCGCGGCTTGCGTGCGCACGGCCCCCATCCAGGACGGGGGCGGCGAATTCACCGGGCGCGGCACCCTGTCGCGGCGCGCCGACCAGGTCCGCCGGGCCGGGGCGGGGCTCGGCTGGCGGATGGAGCCGCGGGGCCCCGGCCTCGTGCGCGGCACGCTGAACCTGCGCAAGCACCAAGCCGTGATGGGCATCCCGCACGACACGCAGCGCTTCGCCATCCGCTACGTCTCGAGCAGCAATCTCGACTAAGACGGCACGTCCATACACCGGAACTACAACAGTTGGGTGCGGAACCTGCAGAACGCGATCCTGGCGCAGCCCGTGACGAACGCCTGACGGCGCCGGCCCGGGGCGGCTCGACATCCGTGCGCAGGACCCCGGATCGCCGTTTTCGCCGCGTCGGCCACGGCCCCCAGCACGGGGGAGGCGCCACGGTCATGGCCCTCCGGGCGCCTTCCGCCTCCGTCGCGGGCCAGCGACAGCGCCCGCCTCGCCGTCCATGAACTACCGCCACGCCTTCCACGCCGGCAACTTCGCCGACTGCTTGAAGCACTCCCTGCTGGTCTGGATCGTGCGGGCGCTCGGCCGCAAGCCGGCGCCGTTCCGCGTGCTGGACACCCACGCCGGCGCGGGCGCCTACGACCTCGGGTCGGAGGCGGCGCGGCGCGGCGGTGAGTGGCAGGCCGGCATCGGCCGCCTGCTCGGCGTCACCGAAGGGCCGTTGGCGGATTACGCGGCGCTGGCGCGGGACTCCGGTGCGCCGGCCCGCTATCCCGGCTCGCCCGAGTTGGTCCGGGCATTGCTGCGGCCGGAGGACCGGCTGGTCTGCGTCGAACTGCACCCAGAGGAGCACGCGGCGCTCCGTGCCCGCTTCCGCGCCGACCCGCGCGTGTCGGTGCATCGACGCGACGGCTGGGAGGCTTTGCGGGCGCTCACGCCCTTCCCGGAACGGCGGGGCTTGGTGCTGATGGACCCGCCCTTCGAGCGGCCGGGCGAATTCGAGCGCTTGGCCGAGGGCCTATCCGTGGTGGCGCGGCGATTCCGGGGCGCGGTGCAGGCCGCGTGGTACCCCATCAAGCACCGGGCGCCGGCGCGCGCCTTCCACGCCGCGGTGGAAGCGTCCGGGCTGCGGGACGCGGTCGCGGCCGAGTTGTGGTTGCGCGAACCGACCGACCCCGCCCGCCTGAACGGCTGCGGTCTGCTTGTGACGAATCCGCCCTGGGGCTTCGAGGCGGAGGCGCGCGGAGTCCTGGCCGCGTTGGAGGGGCGCTTGGGCGCGGGCGAGGCTGGCCAGGGGTGGGCCGTCACCCGCGTCGCGGAGGAGTAGCGGATGCCGGCGGCAAGGGGCGGAAGCGGTGTGTGCGTGCTGGGCGCCGGCGCCTGGGGCACGGCGCTGGCCATCCAGGCGGCGCGGGCGGGGGCGGCACGGGTTTCGCTCTGGGCCCGGGACCCGGCGCGGGCTGCCGCGATGGAGGCCGCGCGGGAAAACGCCCGGCACCTGCCCGGCGCGGCCCTGCCGCCCGCGATCGGCGTCACCGCGGACATGGCGGTGGCGCTGGCCGGCGCCACGCTTACGGTGCTGGCGGTGCCGGCGCAGCACCTGCGGCCCGTGCTGGTTGCGCTGCCGCCGGCGGTTCCACCTTTGGTCGTCGTCGCCAAGGGCGTCGAGGCGGGCAGCCTCAAGCTGCCGTTGGAGGCGGTCGCGGAAGCGCGACCCGGTCTCGCCGCCGCCGTGCTCTCTGGGCCGAACTTCGCGCACGAGGTCGCCGCCGGCCTCCCCGCTGCCGCGGTCGTCGCCGGGCTCGACGCCGGCTTGCGCGAGCGCGCGGCGGCACTGCTGGGCTCGCCCGGCTTCCGCCTCTACGGCAGCGACGACCCGGTGGGCGTGCAGGTGGGCGGGGCGGCGAAGAACGTCATCGCCATCGCCGCGGGCGCGGTGATCGGCGCCGGTTTGGGTGAGAACGCGCGCGCCGCGCTGGTGACGCGCGGCCTCGCCGAAATTTCCCGCTTGGCGGTCGCGCTCGGCGGGCGGGCGGAAACCGTGGCCGGGCTGTCGGGGCTCGGCGATCTGCTGCTCACCGCCGCGGGGCAGGCGAGCCGCAACACCTCCCTCGGTGTCGAACTCGGGCGCGGGCGGAGCCTGGGAGCGGTGCTGGCTGGCCGGGTCGGCGTGACCGAGGGCGTCGCCACCGCGCCGGCCCTGGTGTCGCGCGCGGCGGCGGCAGGGGTCGAGTTGCCGATTTGCGAAGCGGTGGCGGATCTGCTCGCAGGCCGCGTGACGGTGGCGGAGGCCATGGCGCGGCTGCTGGCCCGGCCGCGCCGCGACGAGTGACGGCGCGCGACGGCGGCGTCAGGCCGCCGCTTGGCCCGCCTGGGCGTCCAGCCGGTAGCCGCCGCCTTCCGTGAGCAGGAGGCGGGTGTTGGCCGGGTCGGGCTCGATCTTCTGCCGAAGGCGGTAGATGTGCGTCTCCAGCGTGTGCGTGGTCACCGCCGAGTTGTAGCCCCACACCTCGTTCAGCAGCACCTGCCGCCCGACCGGGCGGCCGGAGGCGCGGTACAGGAACTTGAGGATCGCGCTCTCCTTTTCGGTGAGGCGAATCTTCCTGTTCTTGGCCGGCTCCAGCAGCAGCTTGGCCGAGGGGCGGAACATGTAGGGGCCGATGGTGAACACCGCGTCCTCGGAGTTGTCGAAGACGCGGAGCTGGGCGCGCACGCGGGCCAGCAGCTCGTTGAGGCGGAAGGGCTTGGCGATGTAGTCGTTGGCGCCGGCGTCCAGCCCGCGCACCACGTCCTGCTCCGCGTCCGCCCCCGTCAGCATGATCACGGGGATCTTGAGGCCCTGCTTGCGCAAGCGGGCGCACAACTCCCGCCCGTCGCCGTCCGGCAGCCCGATGTCGAGCAGCACGGCGTCGTAGCGGGCCTCCGGCCCGGTCAGTAGCTGTTCGGCGTCCTTGGCGGTCTCCGCCTCGGCCGGCGCGAACTCGCCATCGAGGGAAAGTTGCTCGGCCAGCGTTTGTCTCAACGCGGCGTCGTCGTCGACGATCAGCAACGGGCGTGGGCCGGCCATGCCATCTCCAAGCGAGGGAAGGGGCGTCTCATATGTCTTGCGCCTGAACTGACTCCGTTCGATGGCGAACCTGAGGCGGGTGTGTCAAGAGCTGTTCGTAACACAACAAAAATGAAAGAGCCATTCCTATGTTGCTGGTCCAACATCGGGGCGGTTGTATACGCCTTGGCGGCGCCATATTGCGAGAGCGGTATGCTGTTGGTGCCACCACCGGGTCGGCCGCCTCCCTTGTAACCCATATGGCTGTCCGATCGTGCAGAACAGGTTGAAATCGAAATCTCCCGCGCCGATGGACGCGGCTGCGCGATCCTTGCGGGCGGTGCATCGCGCCGCCGCGGATCTCCGGCGCGGCACGCCCATCTTGCTAAACGGCAATGATCACGTATTGGTGATCGTTAGCGCCGAGACGGTCGGGGCGGGCGGCTTGGCCGAGATCGCGGCCTGCGCGGCCGATTCGCCGATGCTCCTGGTGGCGTCCGCGCGCGCCGCCGCGTTGGTGCGGGCGACGGTCCCGCCCGGCTCGGCGCAGGTGGTGCCCTTGCCATTGGCGTCGCCGGAGCTCGCGGCGTTCCGCCTCCCGTCCGCCTTGCTCGACCCGATGGCCCTCCGCGGCTTGGCGGACCCCACTGTCGGGCTGGAGTTCCCGGACCTGCCGCAACCGTTCCGCGACCCGCCGCTACTGGCCCCTGCCGCCCTCGCGCTCGCGAAATTGGCGCGCTTGTTGCCGGCCGTGGTGGCGGCGTCCGCGGCGCCGGCTTCGCTGGAAGCGGAGGGGTTGTTGGAGGTAGGAGCGGCGGACGTCCTCGCCTACCCGGCCGGCGCGGCCGCCTCGCTCTGGCCGGTCGCGGAAGCCGCTGTGCCGCTGGACGGCGCCGCCGACGCGCGGCTGGTCGCGTTCCGCGCGGCCGACGGCGGCGTCGAGCACTTGGCGATCCTGATAGGCCGGCCGGATGAAGTGGCGCGCGCCGGCGGGAAGGCGCCCTTGGCGCGCCTGCACTCCGAATGCTTCACGGGCGACCTGCTCGGCTCGCTCCGTTGCGATTGCGGCTCCCAGCTCCGCGGGGCCATCGCCCGCATGGCGGAGGAGGGCGCGGGCGTGCTGCTGTACCTGGCCCAGGAAGGGCGCGGCATCGGCTTGGTGAACAAGCTGCGCGCCTACAGCCTGCAGGACGGCGGCCTCGACACGCTCGACGCCAACCGGGCGCTGGGCTGGGGCGCCGACGAGCGCAACTTCCTGGTCGCCGCCGCCATGCTGGAGCGCCTCGGCGTGGACCGCGTCCGGCTGCTGACCAACAACCCCGACAAGCTGGCGGGGCTGGCCGCGTGCGGCATCCGGGTGGAGGGGCGGGAAGCGCACGCCTTCGCGCCCAACGGCGTCAACGATGGCTACCTCGAAACAAAGGCCCGCCGCTTCGGCCACCTGCTGGGCTGACCCGTGCAGGCGGTGGTGACCCCGGACGGTCTGTTCCGCCTCGGCCGCGAGACCTTCCGTTGCGCGCTGGGCCGCGGCGGCATCCGCGCGGACAAGCGGGAAGGCGACGGCGCCACGCCCGTCGGCGACTTGCCCCTGCGGCGCGTCCTCTACCGCGCCGACCGGGTCGCCGTCCCGTCCTGTGGCGTCCCGGTGGAGCCGCTCTCGCCGAGCGACGGCTGGTGCGACGACCCGGCGCACCCGGACTACAACCGCGCCGTCCGCCTGCCCCATCCGGCGCGCCACGAGCGGATGTGGCGCGAGGACCGCGTTTACGACATCGTCGGCGTGCTCGGTTGGAACGATGCGCCGGTGCGGCGCGGGCGCGGCAGCGCCATCTTCCTGCACTTGGCGCGCCCGGACCTGGCGCCCACCGAGGGGTGCGTGGCGCTCTCGGAGGCTGACCTGCGCGCCGTGCTGGCCTCCGGCCTGTCCAGCGTCCTCGTGTCGCCGGGCATCTGACGGGCGCGCCGAGCGAAGCGGCACGCGGGCGGCACATGGCGGTTTCGGAACGTACCGGGCGGGGTCCGCGGTCGGCTCGGTCGCGGGTGGGGAGCCGACTTTCCTCCACCTCCCGCTCCGCGACCGGACACGCGGGCGCGTCCGATTGACGCTTTCCGCGGCGACACCATAGATGTGGCGCCGAATCAGGGCGCTAGTGCGCCGCCGAAGACCGGAGTCGAGACCCCATGTCGATCATGCAGGATTCGCGGGAGGCCACCATGGCCGGCCGCCGCACCGACGGCTCGGCCGTCAAGCGGCCGCTGTCGCCGCACCTGCAAGTCTACGACATGCTGCAACTGACGAGCGCGCTGTCCATCTCCAGCCGCATCACCGGCGCGGCCTGGGGCTTGGGGCTGGTGCTGCTGGTGTGGTGGCTGGTGGCCGCGGCGTCTGGACCTTCTGCCTTCGCCACCGTGCAGTGGTTCCTGTCGTCCTGGCTCGGCCTGCTGGTGCTCTTCGGCATGACGGGGGCGGCTTGGTACCACACGCTGAACGGCGTGCGGCACCTCGCTTGGGACGCTGGCTACGGCTACGACATCCCGACCACCTACCGCTCCGGCCGCATCGTCCTGATCGGCACCGCCGTCATGACGGTGCTGACCTGGATCGTCGCCGTCATGGCTTGGGCGTAGGGGAGGACGGACCATGGCGGGTCACGAATACGCAGGCCACACCACGCTGCGTTCGCCGCTCGGACGGGTGCGCGGCCTCGGTTCGGCAAAGTCCGGCACGCACCACTGGTGGCTGCAACGCGTCACCTCTGTGCTGCTGCTGCCGCTGACCATCTGGTTCGCGCTGTCGGCCGCGCTGCTCGCCGGCGCGTCCCATGCAGAAACGGTCGCGTGGATCGGGCGGCCGCACAACGCGGTGCTGCTGCTGGCCACCATCGGCCTGTCGTTCCACCACACCGCGGCCGGCGCGCAGGTCATCCTGGACGACTATGTGAATCGGGAGTGGGCGCGGATGGGTGCGATCCTGGCCGTGAACACCATATGTGGTTTGTTGGCTTTGGCCTCCGCCCTCGCGGTCCTCCGGATGGCGATTTGAGGCGGGCCGCAGGGAATCCAGGACGATGAACGCGATCACCCAGCCGCCTTCCAGCCCCTCGCGCGGGGCCTACCGCATCGTCGACCACACCTACGACGTGGTGGTGGTGGGAGCCGGCGGCGCCGGCCTGCGCGCGACCTTCGGCATGGGCGCGACCGGGCTCAAAACCGCCTGCATCACCAAGGTCTTCCCGACCCGCAGCCACACGGTCGCTGCGCAGGGCGGCGTGGGAGCCGCGCTCGGCAACATGGGCGAGGACGACTGGCGCTGGCACATGTACGACACCGTGAAGGGGTCGGACTGGCTCGGCGACCAGGACGCCATCGAGTACATGTGCCGCGAGGCTATCCCCGCGATCATCGAGCTGGAGCACTACGGCGTGCCCTTCAGCCGCACGGAGGACGGGCGCATTTACCAGCGGCCCTTCGGCGGCCACATGCAGAATTACGGCAAGACGCCGGCCATGCGCGCCTGCGCCGCCGCCGACCGCACCGGCCATGCCATCCTGCACACGCTCTACCAGCAGAGCCTGAAGCACAACTGCGAGTTCTTCGTCGAGTACATCGCCCTCGACCTGATCATGGACGAGGGCGTGTGCCGCGGCGTGATGGCGTGGGACCTGGCGGACGGCACCATCCACCGCTTCCGCGCCCAGACCACCGTGCTGGCGACCGGCGGCTACGGCCGCGCCTACTTCTCCTGCACCTCCGCCCACACCTGCACCGGCGACGGCAACGCCATGGCGCTGCGCGCCGGCATCCCGTTGCAGGACCAGGAGTTCGTGCAATTCCACCCGACGGGCATTTACGGCTCCGGTTGCCTGGTGACGGAGGGCGCGCGGGGCGAGGGCGGCTACCTCACCAACTCGGAGGGCGAGCGCTTCATGGAGCGCTACGCGCCGACCGCGAAGGACCTCGCCTCCCGCGACGTGGTGTCGCGCGCCATGTCCATGGAGATCCGAGAGGGCCGGGGCGTCGGGCCGCAGAAGGACCACATCCACCTGCACCTGGAGCACCTCGGCGCGGACCTGCTGCACGAGCGGCTGCCCGGCATCTCCGAGACGGCGAAGATCTTCGCCGGCGTGGACGTGACCAAGGAGCCGATCCCGATGCTCCCGACCGTCCACTACAACATGGGCGGCATCCCGACTAACATCCACACGGAGGTGCTGAACCCCGCGCCGGACGACCAGGACCGCGTGGTGCCCGGCCTGATGGCGGTGGGCGAGGCGGCCTGCGTCTCCGTCCACGGCGCCAACCGCCTCGGCACCAACTCGCTGCTCGACCTCGTGGTGTTCGGCCGCGCCGCGGCGCACCGCGCCAAGGAGACAATCAAGCCCGGCGGCTCGCAGGCGCCGCTGCCGCCGAAGGCCGGCGAAGGGGCGCTCGACCGGCTGGACCGCGTGCGCCACGCCAAGGGCGGCACCATGGTCGGCGAACTACGTTTGAAGATGCAGCGCGCCATGCAGGAGCACGCGGCGGTGTTCCGCACCAGCGACCTGCTGCGCGAAGGCGTGCAGAAGATGCGCGACATCCAGGGCGGCTACGCCGACGTCCGCATCGCCGACCGCAGCATGATCTGGAACAGCGACCTGACGGAGGCGCTGGAGCTGGAGAACCTGATCGGCAACGCGCTCACCACGGTCGTCAGCGCCGAGGCGCGCAAGGAGAGTCGCGGCGCCCACGCGCAAGAGGACTACCCCGAGCGCGACGACGAGAACTGGATGAAGCACACATTGGCCTGGATGGACGGGCGCGGGAACGTCAAGCTCGACTACCGCGACGTGAAGATGCGCACCCTGACCAACGACGTGCAGGTCTTCCCGCCCAAGGCGCGGGTTTATTGAGGAACGACGCTTAGGCCATGGCCACTTTCACGCTGCCCAAGAACTCGCGCATCACCGAAGGCAAGACCTTCAAGGCGGAGCCGGGCGCGAAAAACCTCAAAACGTTCAAGATCTATCGCTGGGACCCGGACAGCGACGCCACTCCGCGGCTCGACACTTTCGAGATCGACCTCGACAAGTGCGGGCCGATGGTCCTGGACGCGCTCACCAAGATCAAGAACGAGATCGACACCACCCTCACCTACCGCCGGTCCTGCCGCGAGGGCATCTGCGGCTCCTGCTCGATGAACATCGACGGGCTGAACACCCTCGCCTGCCTCAAGCCGATCGACGACGTGAAGGGCGACGTACGCATCTACCCGCTGCCGCACATGCCGGTGGTGAAGGACTTGGTGCCGGACCTGACGCAGATCTACGCGCAACTCCGCTCCATCGAGCCCTGGCTCAAGTCGGACACGCCGCCGCCGCCCGACGCCGAGCGCCGCCAGTCCAAGGAGGAGCGCGCCAAGCTGGACGGGTTGTGGGAGTGCATCCTGTGCTTCTGCTGCTCCACCGCTTGCCCGTCCTACTGGTGGAATGGCGACCGCTATCTCGGGCCCGCGGTGCTGATCCAGGCCTATCGCTGGATCGCTGACAGCCGCGACGAGGCGACGGGCGAGCGGTTGGACTACCTGGAAGACCCGTTCCGGCTGTACCGCTGCCACACCATCATGAATTGCGCCCGCGCCTGCCCGAAGGGCCTCAACCCGGCGGCGGCGATCGGCAAGATCCGGCAGATGCTGGTGGAGCGGCAGGCCTGACATAGCCCCCGCTTCGATGGCCGTTTTGGCTTTTCCCCAACCAGCGAAAGGCCGGGACGAGGCCTGCGGCGAAAGGTTTCGGATTGCCGGGCCGGCGCTGCGCTGTTCGTCGCTGCGCGCGGTATCGAGCCTTGCACCCCCGCGCAGTCCGCCCACCTCGCCGCATAGCCAGCACTCCGCACAACGTGGTCGAGCCTTCCTGGGCCAGGACGAAGGAGTGGTGCGGCTTCGCCGCCCCTGACTGGCCAAAGGGTGACGAACCCTGCCGCCGCGGAGCCGGGTCAGCGGTACGGCGCCTCCAGGTTGTTCGGGTCGAGGCCCAGGGCCTGTGCCGTCGCCGGGTTGATCTGCCCGGTGGATTGCAGCCCGCGGCCCTGCTGGAACCGCTCGATCGCGGCCTGCGTCCCGGCGCCCCACGCCCCGTCCACTTGCCCGCGGTAGAAACCGAGGGCGCGCAGTCGGGATTGCACGTTGCGCACGGCAGCCCTGCTCAAGGCGTTCGACGCGGCGGCGGCGGCTGGGGCGGCGTCAACACCTGTGCCGGGCGCGCCTGGCCGTACGGCCGTCAGTTCGGCGGGGTTGAGGCCGAGCGTCGCGGCCGTGGCTTGGTTGAGCTGGCCCGTCACTTGGAGGCCGCGGCTCTGCTGGAAGCGTTCTAGCGCCGATTGGCTGTCCGGCCCCCAGATGCCATCCGCGCGGCCGTTGTAGGCGCCCACCTGGCGCAACCGTTCCTGCACCTGCGTCAACGCCGCGGGCGACAGCGGCTGCGAATACACCAAGCCAGGCGACGCGGGCTGCGCCAACGCCCCCGGCACCAAGGCCGGGCCTGCCAAAAGCAGCCCGGCCAACACCGTTCCACTCAGTCGCATGGACATGCCCTCCTCCGCATCTTTCCGCATCAACACCGAGGCGGGGGCAGAGTTGCGGACGCGGGGGGAGGGTGGCTGCCCTCACGTTCTTAGGATCAGGGACAAAACCGCCTGACCTGCCTTATGCAGACGATGGCGCATCCGAGGGTGGTCAGGGCGAGGTGGACGTAGGCGCGACGCTCGTGCCGGACCGCGAGGCGGCGGGGCTGGGCGAGCCAAGCCAATGTGCGCTCGACGTTCCGCCGGTGCCGCCCGAGCCGTTCGCCGCTGTCGACCCCACGGACCGCGATCCGCGGCGCGATGCCGCGGCCCCGGCGCTCGCGGCGGCAGCGGCGGC
>NZ_BAAAFZ010000023.1:0-7707 GCF_039523795.1 Craurococcus roseus
GCCGCCGCGGCCGGGGCGGCCGCGGCCGCCGTGACGCGTCCGCCGGAGCCCGAGGCGCCACCGCCGGCGCAGCCCTCCGCGCCGCCCAGACCCGTGGTCGGCACCGTCACCGGCCTGCCGCTGCCGCGCTTCGCGGCGCTCGGCTCCAACCAGGTGAACATGCGGATCGGCCCCGACCTGCGCTACCGCATCGAGTGGACCTACCAGCGGCGCGACCTGCCGGTGCAGATCGTCGAGGAGCACCAGATCTGGCGGAAGATCCGCGACCCGGAGGGCACGGAAGGCTGGGTGCAGCGCCCCCTGCTCAACGCCCGCCGCACCTTCCTCGTCCAAGGGGAGGAACGCGCGCTACGCCGCCGGCCGGAAGCAGACGCCTCGGCTGTCGCCCACCTCAAGCCCGGCGTCATCGGCTTGGTCCGCCGCTGCGCCGCCGGCAGCGCTTGGTGCGAGGTGCGGGTCGCCGACCACGAAGGCTGGATACGCCGCTCCGAGATCTGGGGCGTGGGCGCGGACGAGGCGATCGAGTAGGCGGCGCGCCTGGCCGGGGAGAGCCCAGCGCCGCCCCGGCCTACGGTTTCGACTGGCATCCTCGCGCGCCCGATCGGCGTCAGTCGGGCGCGCCCCTGCCCTATCCCTGCCCCCGCATCGCCACCACGTCCGCGTCCTCGGTCAGCAGATAGAGCACGCCGGCCGCCACCGCCGGCTGCAGCACCACGCCGTCCCGCAGCCGGGTCGTGCCGAGCAGTTCGCCGTCCAGCGGGTTCGCCTCCGCCATGCGGCCGTGGCTGCCCGGAATCAGCAGCCGCCCGCCCGCCAGCACCGGCGGCCCCCAGAAGATCGGGTCGCGCCGCCGCCGTTCGTTCTGGAACCGGCCGAGCGAGGTGATCCAGCGCACCCGCCCGTCCTCCCGGCCGAGGCAGGCGAGTTCGCCGCCGGTCGACACCAGGAACAGCGCGTCGCCGGCGGACCAGGGCGTTTCCACCGCCGTCACCTCCCGCTCCCACAGCCGCCGGCCGGACCGGAGGTCGAGCGCCACGGTGAGGCCGCCGAGCCCGGTGGCGAAGACCCTGCCGCGGTCGACCACCGGCATGGCGGTGATGGCGGCGATGTCGGCCAAACCGCCGCCGCGCGCCGAGGACAGGGTTTCGCTCCAGGCCGGCCGCCCGTCCGTGGCGCGGATCGCCGCCAGTTCGCCCGAGCCGAAGCCGGCCACGACCAGCTCGCCCTCCACCGCCGGCGCGGGCAGGCCGAGGCTCATGGTGGTGGTGGGCTGCGCCCGGTAGGTCCAGAGGCGCCGCCCGTCCTCGACGGAGAGCGCGACGAGCTGGTTCTCGACCGTGGGCACCAGGACACGGCCGCCGGCCACCGTGGGCGAGCCGCGCGCCGGTGCCGGCAGGGAAACGCGCCACCCGATGGCGCCGTCCGCCGGGTCGATCGCCATCGCCTCGGCGAGGCCCGTCACGGCGTAGAGCCGCTCGCCCTCGAAGGCGATGCCGCCGCCCAACGCCCCGTCGCGGTCCCGGCGCGGGCGCGTGTCCGCGTCCCAGCGCCGGCGGCCGTTCGCCGCGTCGAGCGCCGTCACCCGGCCGTAGGCGTCCATGGCGAAGACGGTACCGCCGGCCACCAGCGGCGGCGCGGTCAGGCGGCGCCGGTAGCCGGAGCCGGTGCCGACCGACGAGCGCCACGCCTCCGCCAACCCGCGGGCCAGCGCCGGATGCCCGGGCGAATGGTCGACCTCCCCGCCGGCCTGCGGCCACTCGGCGTTCTCCTCGATGGGCGGCAGGGCGATCGGCCCGCCCCGGGCCGCCGCCGCGTCCAGCCCCAGGGGCCGCTCGGCGGCCAGCACCGGCCGGCGCTCGCCGGGCAAGGGCCGCTCGCGCTCGCCGAAGATGGAGTCGAAGGCGCCGGAAACGCTTTCGCAGCCGGCGAGCAGGCCGCCGGCTGCGCCCAACAGGGCGGCACGGCGAAACACGGGGAAACGGCGCATCAGGCGCCGCCCATCCCGGACAGCAGCCGCCCGGCCCGCTCGCGCACGCCCGGCGGCGCCCCGCCGTCGTTGGCCAGCGCCTGGAAGGCCCGCCGCGCCGCATCCGTTTCGCCGCGCTTCAGCGCCGCCAGGGCGCGCACCTCGGCGGCGGAGGCGCGGAACGGGCCGTTGCCCTCGGCCAGCGGCGCCATCCGCGCCTCGACCGCCGCCGCGGTGTCGTCCTTCTCCAAAGCGTGCGTGCCCCACACCACGGTGGCGAGTTCGCGGAATGTCGCGTCCGCCGAGCCGTCCCGCGCGATCGCGTCCCACTCCGCCAACGCCGCGTCGCGCTCGCCCGCCTCCGCGCGCAAGGCGGCGGCGCGCAGGCGGGCCAGCACGCGGTAGCCGGAGGGCGCCTCGGCGGCGACCGCGTCGAAACGCCCGGCGGCAGCGGCGGCGTCCGTGCCCTGCTCGGAGGCGGCGCGCGCGGCGGCGAGGTAGCCCTCCGCGGTGGCCATTGCCGCCCGGCCCTGCCACCAGCGCCAGCCCTGGACGCCGGCGACCGCCACCACGGCCAGCAGCGCCAAGCCGGCTAGGAGGCCGCCGTAGCGATTGAACAGTTGCTTGGTGCGCTCGGCGCGGAGGTCTTCCTTCACCTCGTCGAAGATGTCGGCCACGTCGCTCCTTCCGGATGGGGCGGGGCCGCGGTCTAGCAGCCCGTTGTGGGGGCGTTAACCCCGGCGCCCGCAGGGTGGCGGGATGCGCCGGCCGCTCTGCCTCTTGTTGTTCCTGCCCTTCCTCGCCGCTTGCGACCCCGCCTCGCTCGGTGCCACGGCGGCGGTGGGCGTCGGCTCCGTCGCGGTGATCGGGCGGACGCCAATGGACGCCGCGGTGTCGCTGGCGACAGGGCGGGACTGCTCGGTGGTGCGGCTCGACCGCGGCCTGGGCTACTGCCGCCCGGTGGAACCGCCGCCCGCGCCGCCGCCCTACTGCACCCGCAGCCTCGGCCGCGTGGACTGCTGGCGCGAACCGCCGCTGGCTTTCCCGATGCAGCGCGGCGTGGCGGACGGGCCGGAGGGGCTCACCGCGGAGCAGGAAGCGCACCGGACGCGGCGCTGGGGCCTTTGGTAGGCGGGCGGAAGCGCCACCGGCCCGCCGGTCAGGCGTCGCGCCGGGCTTGCGCGTCACGCACGAACTGGGACACGCGCCCGATCTCGCGGGGGTCCATCTGCACCGTGGGCTCCTGGTTGTCCTTGGGCCGCATGCCCTCGTCGGCGGTCCGGCCCGGACTGGGGTGGTGGACGGGGGCGGCGCGCTTGCGCTCCAAGGCCTCGCGCAAGTTGGCCACGGCGCGGTCGCGCTTCTCCTCGGCCCGGAGCCGCTCAATCCGGCCGTTCACGCGTCGCAGGGCGCGGGCGAAGACCTGCTTCTTCGCCGACAAGCCGCGCTCGCTCGGCGGCTCGGCCGCCGCTCCGCGCGGCTCCGCCTTGCCTCGGCGGATGCGCCTCCGCTCGCGCACCGTGTCGCGCATCCGCGCGCGGCGCGACCGCAGCCAGCGCGCGAGTTCGACCAGCTCGTCCCGCGCCAGCCCTTGGACGGCCGGGTGGTGGCTGCGGGCCACCGGGTCGTACTCGTCTTCGGTGAGCAGCTTGCGCTCGGCGGCGATCTCCACGCCCATGCGGCGTTTCCCTCCATTCTTCCTCGCAAGCCCACGAACGCTGCGTGGACGCCAAGGTGCTCGGGAATCGAGAGGAGCCGGCGGGCAGCGACCCTATAGCGGTTCGGTCTCGCGCTCGGCCATCATCTCCCGGAACGCGGGCCGCGCTTGGCAGGCCGCGAGCCACCGCTGCACGTGCGGGTTGGCGTCGAACAGCCCCGACGCGGGCTGGGCGTAGCGGAAGACCTCCGCGAGGTTGATGTCCGCGACCGTGAATCGGGCGCCGACGGCGAACCCTCCACCGTCCCGCAGCGCCGCGTCGAGCACGCCGAAGGGTTCCCGCAACGCGTCCACGGCCGCCCGGGCCGCGGCGGGGTCATGGTCCTTGGCCGAAGCGGGGAGGCGTTGCAGGATCGTGAGGGCGTGCGGCTCGCACCGCGTCGCGGCCCAGAGCGACCACATGGTCATCAGCCCGGTCTCGCACGCGTCGCGCGGCGCCAGCGGGCCGCCGTGCTTGCAGGCGAGATAGAGCGTGATGGCGAGGGATTCGTGCAGGACGAAGCCGTCGTCATCGATGGTCGGGACCAAGCCGTTCGGGTTGACCGCGCGGAAGGCGGGCGAGGCCGTGTTCAGCGGCGCGTCCGGCGCATCGGGCCGCTCCAGCCGGTAGGCCTGGATCACCGGCACCCGCTCGAACGGCAGGCCAAGCTCCTTGGCGAGCCAAACCGGGCGCGTCGCCCGGGAACGCAGCACGCCGTAGATCCTCAAGCCCATGGATGCCCCCTGCCCTCTGCCGCAACCGGCGTCACCGGAACCGCACCGCCGCTCCGCGGGGTCCGCCGATCGCCTCGTCCTCGCGCATCACCGTCTGCCCGCGGACCACGGTCATCACCGGCCATCCCTTGCAGCGGTGCCCGGCGAAGGGCGTCCAGCCGCAAGGCGAAGCGATCCAGCTTTCCTCGATCGTGCGCTCGCGCTTCATGTCCACCACGGTGAAGTCGGCGTCGTAGCCCGCCGCGAGGCGGCCCTTGCCCACCGCGCCGTAGACGCGCGCCGGGCCGGCGCACATCAGGTCGGCGAGGCGCGAAAGGGAGAGCCGCCCGGCGCTCACGTGGTCCAGCATCAGCGGCACGATGGTCTGCACGCCGGTCAGCCCCGCCGCCGTGCACGGCCAGGGCTTCTCCTTCGCCGCGCGCGAGTGGGGCGCGTGGTCGCTGCCGACCACATCCACCGTGCCGTCCGCCACCGCGGCCCAGGCGGCGCGCATGTGCCGCTCGTCGCGGATCGGCGGATTCATCACCGCGTAGCCGCCGCGCCGGTCGTAGGCCTCGTCCGTCTGGGTCAGGTGGTTCAGCAGCACCTCCACCGTGGCGAGGTCGCGGAAATCCTTCAGGTACTTCAATTCTTCAGCGGTGGAGACGTGCAGGATGTGCGCCGGCCGGCCGGTCTTGCGCGCCAGCGCCATCAGCCGCCGGGTGCCGAGCGCCGCGCACTCCACGTCGCGCCATTCCATGTGGAGCCGGTGCGGCCCGCCGCCGGCGTAGGCGGGGCGCCGTTCCTGCAAGCGGTACTCGTCCTCCGAGTGGTAGCAGACGCGCCGCCTGCCGCTTCGCATCACCGCTTCCAGGCTCTCGTCGTCCTCCACAAGGAGGTCGCCGGTGGAGCTGCCGGCGAAGACCTTCACCGCGCAGACGTTCGGCTCCAGCTCCAGCGCCGCCAGTTCGGCGATGTTGCTCTTGGTGGCGCCGACGTAGAGGCCCACGTCGCAGTGCGCGCGGCCGTCCAGGTGCTCGCGTTTCCAGTCCAGCCGAGCGCGATCGGTGATCGCCGGCGCGGTGTTGGGCATGTCGAACACCGCGGCCAAGCCGCCCAGCACCGCGGCGCGCGTGCCGGTGGCGAGCGTCTCGACCGCCGGATCGCCAGGATCGCGCAAGTGGACGTGGGCGTCGATCAAGCCCGGTAGCACGTGAAGCCCGGCGCAGTCGATCGTCTCCGCCGCTCCGGCAGTTCGGAGGTCGCCGATCGCGGCGAGGCGCCCGCCGCGCACGCCCACATCGGCCGTCTCGACGCCCCAGGGCAGCACCAGCGCGCCGCCGCGCAGCACCAGGTCGAAGCTCGCCATGGCCCGGTCCCCTCCCGCTCCGCCCCGTTGTCCCGCCTCGCCGCCGCGTCTGCAACCCGTGGCGGAGTCAGGCGTGCGCGGCGAAGGCGGCGAGCAGGGCTTCGCCGCGCGGCGTGAGGGCGACGGCGCTGTCCGCCATCGCCGCGCCGGGCACCGGCTCCAGGCGCACAAGGCCGCCGTCCAGCGCATCCTCCCACACGGGGAGCCTGGGACAGGAGGTCCGCCAAGCGGCCATCGCCTCGCCGTGGGTCCTGGGTGCGCTCTCCACCCACGCCAGGAACTGGATCGTCAGCAACCGCAGGGCATCATCCATGGTGACGCTTCCCGTCCGGGCCGGGAGCTTACCGCGGTTTCCAGCGCTACGCGATGGCGAGCGGCATACGCGCCAGTTCGGCCGGCGCCGCCACCATCGCGTCGTGGCCGGTGGCGATCTCCTGCCAGCCCCAACCGCCCTGGCGCTCCACCCACTGCCGCGACGCCTCCAGGGGCGCGCAGACCGGCGCGGTGCAGGCGATGTAGGTGCGCAGCCGGCCGTTGCCGACGCGGTTCTTCAGGCGGAGCGGGCTCTCGTAGGTGCCGGCCGGGTGCGGGGTGAGCCGCCGCGCCACCCACGCGGCGCCCGGGCGGCCGCGTGGGTGGCGACGGAGGGATGGCAACGCCGCCGCCCCGCTCCGCGATCTGCTTCCGGCGCGCGGCGACCACGTCCGGCGGCAGCATGCCGAAGGGGCTCAGCCCCGGCTCCACCGTCAAGCTGTGGAGGTGGACGAGGTGGCGCACAGCCCCAGGCATCCGGTCGGCCACGCCGCTGATGGCGCTGCCGCCGAAGCTGTGGCCGACGAGGATGGCGTCGCACAGCTCCTCCGCCTCCACCAAGTTCGCGGCGTCGTCCACGAACACGTCGAGCGTCACGTCGTGCGAGAGCAGGTGCCGGCGCTCGCCGAGGCCGGTCTGCGTCAGCGTGAAAACCCGGTGGCCCTGAGCGCGCAGCGCGTCCGCCACGTCGCGCCAGCACCAGCCGCCGTGCCACGCGCCTTGGACGAGCACGCAGGTCTCCGTCCGGCCGCGCCGGCGCCTCTTCGGCGGCGAACACGGCCGGAGCGCCGACGCCGGCGACAAGCCTGGTCAGGCGATCCATCCCGGTCTCCCTGGCATTCCTCCCGACGCTGGCAGCATGGCATGCGGCAGAGCCGGTGGCGATGTTCCGGCCGACGCCCCGATCTGGCGAAGGCGGCGCGGGCCGCGACCACGGGCGTGGCGGCCAAGTTGTGCGAAAGGGCACAGACCCGGCGCAGACGCTGGCGCACGGTCCCGTCCACTCTGCCGCAGGATGGCGCTAGCAGCGCTCCGTCGTGGAGCGCCCGTTGCGTGACCCGGCGGGGCACGGCGCCGGCCAGCGCCCGGCGGCACCCGCGAAGCGCCCGCACAGGACAGGCCCGTACCGGACAGGACGAAGAAGCGAACCGCTGAGGAGCCGCACCCCGCTCGCGGGGCTTCCGGCCTCGGGGCCGCCATCGCTCGTGGTTGCGGCGATGGACGTGGCTGGAGAAAGCAACCGGACGCCAGTCGGAGACGGAAAATGGCCACTTGCGAGGACTTCACCATCACCCTGCGGAACAGCACCCACGGCGAAATCAAGGCGACGAAGTTCGAGTACAAGGACGGCTCGAAATGGAAGTCCGAAAACATGTTCGGCGCCGACGGCCACCAGAAGATCGAGAAGGACCACAGCGTAAGCTTCAAGCGCGACCTTGAAGGGATAGGGGCCGAAAGCACCCAGTTCAGGGTCACCTACCAGCACCACATCGGCGGCACCAAGTGGAGCGCCGACAAGTGCGAGGTGACCGACACGTTCACCGCGTTGGACAACGGCGGGAAGATGGTGACGCTCACCGCGTGAAACCGCGCTTCCCGCTCCCGGACGCCGAGTTGAGCGTCGCGTGACGTGGGCGGGCGGCCTCGGCG
>NZ_BAAAFZ010000023.1:7729-9643 GCF_039523795.1 Craurococcus roseus
AGGACGACGACGCCAAGCCGCGTTCAGCGCGCCGCCAGGAACTCGAACGCATCGCCCTCCGGCCGCCGCCCTTCGACGTGCCGCCGGTGCCAAAGCGCGTAGAACAGCAGGTGCCACGCCGCGAAGCCGCGGTGCTTCTCGCCCGCCGCGTTGCGGAACAGCGCCGCCACGCGGTCCGGCCGCGCGATCTCCGCCACGCCCGCCTGCGCCGCCACCAGCGGCCCCAGCCGCTCGCCCACGCCGCCGATCCAGGCGCCGATCGGCACGGTGAAGCCCTGCTTGGGCTTGAAGGGCTCCGCGGCCGGGAAGTTCTTCGCCAGCCATTGCCGCAGCAGCCACTTGCCGGTGTGGCCCTGCACCTTCAGCGCGTCCGGCAGGCGGAAGGCGGCGGTGGCCACGCCGTTGTCGAGGAACGGCACGCGCCCTTCGACGCCGTGCGCCATGAGGCAGCGGTCGAGCTTGACCAGCAGGTCGTTCGGCAGCCAATCCGCGACGTCCAGCGCCTGCGCCGCCTGGAGCCGCGTGCGGCCGGGCGTGAAGGCGGCGCCCTCGGCGGAGGCGGTGCCGTCGCGCCAACCTGTCAGCGGAGCGCGCAGCACGTCCTCCACCCGGTCGAAGGAGCCGCGGGAGCGTGGCGCCTTGCCGCCCATCCACCAGGGCCGCATGGCGGCGCGGTAGCGGCCGTAGCCGCCCAGGATCTCGTCGCCCCCTTCGCCGGAGAGCACCACCTTCACCTCCTCCCGCGCGCGGCGGGCGAGGAACCAGGTCGGGATGATGGCGTAGTCGGCGGCCGGGTCGTCCATGCAGGCGACGATTTCGGGCAGGTGGCGCCAGACCATGGCCTCGTCCACGTCCACCGTGACGTGTCGCGCCCCGGCCCCGCGCGCGGCGGCGGCGGCGGCGGCGCGCTCGTCGGCGGCGCCGGGCACGTCGAAGCCGGCGGTGAAGGCCGTCACCGGCTCGCCGTTCAGCCGCGCCATCATCGCCAGCACGGCGGCGCTGTCCGTGCCGCCGGAGAGGAACATGCCGTAGGGCACGTCGCTGCGCTGGTGCAGCGCCACGCTCTCCTGGAACGCGTCGTCGAAGCGGTCGAGGGCGGCGTCGAGCCCGATGTCCTCCGGCCCGCCCTCCGGCAGCGCCGCGCGGCGGCGGCGCTCCGCCACGGCGCCGTCGGCGATGGACAGCGTCTCACCGGGCAGGACGCGGGAAACGCCCTCGAAAATCGTCTCCGCGCCGGTGGTGAACTGGATCTGGAGCAGTTCCGCCAGCGCCTCGCGCCGCACGCGCGGGCGCACCAGCCCGGCAGCGACCAGCGCCTGCGGCTCGGAGGCGAAGGCGACGCCGCCTCCGACCTCGGCCATATAGAGCGGCTTGATGCCGAAGGGGTCCCGCGCCAGCACCACCTGCCGCGACGCGCGGTCGTGCAGCGCGAAGGCGTACATGCCGCGCAGCCCGTCCGTGAAGGCCAAGCCGTCGCGGCGCCAGAGGTGCAGCGGCGGCTCGCAATCGCTGCCGGTCGCGCAGTGGAGCTGGTTCTGCTCCCGCAGCTCGCGGTAGTTGTACACCTCGCCGTTGGCCACCAGAGCGGCGGCGCCGGCGAAGAGCGGTTGGTCGCCTGTGGCGAGGTCGATGATAGCGAGACGCGTGTGCGCCAGCGCCACGCTGCCCGCGACGTGGTGCCCGGCACCGTCCGGCCCCCGGTGCGCCAGCGCCTGCGTGAGCGCGTCCACCGTGGCGGCGGAGGGCGCGAGCCCCGTGCGCAGGGCGATGCCGGCGAGGCCGCACATCAGGCGGCGGCCTCCCTCGGCGCGGCGGGCGGCGCGACGGAGCGCAGGAACTCGCCCCAGCGCGCCAACACCGGCGCGGCGGCGTGGGCCCGCTCGAACTCCGCGCGGCCGGCGGCGGCCAGGGCGG
>NZ_BAAAFZ010000023.1:9745-15193 GCF_039523795.1 Craurococcus roseus
GCGCGGCGCGGCGCGTCGGCCAGCAGCGAGGCGATGGCGGCGGCGAGCGGTTCCGGCGCCCCGACCGGCACCAGCAGCCCGGTTTCGCCGTCGCGCACCACCTCGCGCGGCCCCTGCGCCGCCGCCGCGACGACGGGGCGCGCGGCGGACCACGCCTCCAGCACCACGTTGCCGAGCGGCTCGTGGCGCGAGGGGCAGACGAAGACGCCGCAGGCGGCCAGCAACGCGCCCGTGTCCTCGCGCCAGCCGAGGAACGCGACGCGGTCCGCCACGCCCAACCCCCGCGCCAGCGCCTCCAGCGCCGCCCGTTCGGGTCCCTCGCCGGCCAGGAAGAGGTGCGCGTCGCGCAGCAGCGCGAGCGCGCGCAGCAGCACGTCGAAGCCCTTGTTGCGGTGCAGCCGCCCGAGCGCGAGCAGCCGGGGCGCGCCCGGCGGCGCCGGCAGGTCGGCGGGCGGAACGCCCGCGAGGTCTTGCGCGAAGTTCGGCACGACATGCGCCCGTTCCGCCGGCCAGCCTTGCTCCACCAGCCACCCGCGGATGCCGCGCGTGTTGCCGACGAGGTGGTCGCAACGGCGGTAGTACTTGAGGTCGTAGTAGCCGCCGAGCCGCCCCACCAGCGTCCACGGGCCGCCGCGCCGCTTCAGCCGCCCCGCGAAGAGCGTCGCCCGGTTGGCCCAGGACACGACCACCTCCGGCCCGAAGGCGCCGAGCGCGCGCCGCAGCGCCGGGCCGGTGCGGAGGTCGAAAGGCCCGCCGAACGGGAGTTGCACCGGGTCAAGCCCGGCGCGGCGCAGCCGCGCGGCGCGGCCGGCGTCCTCGCGCACCACCGCCAGCACCGCTTCTCCGCCCGCGTGCTGCGCCGCGGCGAGGCGCTCGAAGAACGCCTCCGCTCCGCCCATCGGCGCGCCGGCGATGACGTGCGCGACCCGCGTCACGCGGCCAGCGCCTCGAAGCGCGCCGCCACCGAGTCCCAGTCCGGGCCGGGGCCGCGCGCCAGCGCTGCCGCGTGCATCGCCGACCACGCGGCGTCGTCCGACAGCAGGCGGACGGCGGCTTCGGCGAAGGCGTCGTCGCTCCACGCCACCACGCCGGTCTCGCCGTCCACCACGCGCTCCGCAACCGCGCCGAGCGGCGTCACCACGCAGGGCAGGCCGATCGCCTGCGCTTCCGCCAGCGCCAGGCAGAAGGTCTCGCCCGGATCGCCGCGGTAGAGCATCGCGCGCGCCGCGCCGAGCCGCTCCGCCAGTGCCGGGCGCGGCATGGGATCGCGCAGCCGCACGCCGGCCCCGGCCAGCGAAGCCGCCCGCGCCAGCACCGGCGCGGCGCGGGCGGCGAGTCGGGCGTCGCCGCCGTAGGTCGCGGCGCCGGTGTAGAGGTGCAGTTCCGCCGCGGGCACAGCCGGCCGGACGCGCGCCGTCCAGAGGTCCAGCAGCCAGTCGAGGCTGCGCAGCGGGTTGGAGGCGAACACCGCGACCGGCGGCGGCGGCGCCCGGCGCGGCGCCCGATCCGAGAAGGGCGGCGCCACCGCCAACGGGATTTCGACCGGGCGGAAGGGCAGCCAACGCGGCAGGCCGGCGGAGTGGCTGGGCCCGAGCGTCACCACGCGCGGCCGCGCCGCCAGCAGGGGCAGCAGGTGGCGCGGCTTGCGCAGGTAGCCGCAGGGGTTGTGCAGCCACAGAACCCGCCGCCCCCGCCGCGGCAGGCGGCGGAACACGCGCGGCAGGCGGCTGGCCAACACCATGCCGGCCGGCGCCGTGGAGGCCCGGCCCTCGGCGCACACCTCGACCGCGTGGCCACGCCGCTCGAACGCCTCGGCCAGCAGCGCGAAAGCGGTTTCGGCGCCGCCGAGCGGGCGGTTCCCGACCGCCGCCCCAGCGGTGAATGGGTCTTCCGTCCCCATCACGATCCGCATCATTCCGCCGGTGTGGAGCGGGTCCGGTGCCGCTCCGGCTCCAGCCGCGCCTTCAGGTGGGCGAGCAGAGGGAACAACCCGGCGCAAAGCGAGATCAGCAGCCCCCAGCCTCCTTCCTTCCACCCCCCGCGCGACACGTAGCACTTGCCGAAGCGCGACACGAACCGGCGGAGGTTCCCGGGCAGGCTGCCGATGTCGCCAGCTTCCAAGAGGTCCGCGGCCTTGGCGGAGGAGTAGCGGTCCAGACGGCGCAGCATGTCGGAGATGTCGCGGTCCACCTCGTGGCGGATGCCGGCCTCCTCGATAGGCGGGCCTTCCGTGCCGGTCCAGTCCAGGCCCGGATGCACGCGCTGCGCCCGCCAACGCTTGGCGCCGCGGCGGAAAAGGACGGGCTTCAACGTCGTGCCGAAGCTGCCGCCCCAGCCGTGGCGGATCAGCCGGTCGCCCACGTGGTTGTCGATCCGCACGCGGTGGAAGCCGTGCGGCGAGTCCGCGGCGACGCGGCGCACCGCCTCCCACAGCTCGGGCGGCACGCGCTCGTCCGCGTCCACCTCCAGTACCCAATCGCCGGTGCAGGCGTCGATGCCGGCGTTGCGGCGCTCGCCTTCCAGCTCCCAGGCGCCTTCCAACACGCGGGCGGCGCCGCCCCGGCACAGCGCGCCGCTGGCGATGTTGCGGCTCCCGTCGGTGCTGCGGTCGAGAACCACCACCAGTTCGTCGGCCGCCGCCAAGCTCGCCAGGCAAGCGGGCAGGCGCGCGGCCTCGTTCCGGGCCACCACCAGCGCGCTGACGCTCCGCGCTCTCATGCCGCGGACGCCGGCACCGGGGCGGCGAGGAGCCGCTCCGCCGCGCCCAGCGCCGCTTCCAGGGTCAGGTTCGGCATGGAGTCCAGGTCCGGCGAACCCGGCGCCACGGCCGCCGCGGCCCGCGGACCGGCGGGCGCGTAGTGGTCCGCGGGCGAGGGCCCGAACAAGCCGAGCGTGGGCGTCCCGGTGGCCGCCGAAAGGTGCATCAGGCCCGAGTCGTTGCCGACGAAGAGCGCGCAGCGGGCCAGCACCGCGGCCGCTTCCGGCAACGACAGGTTGCCGACCAGATCCAACGCCCGCCCGCCCAAGGCGGCCAGCACCGGCGCCGCCATCGCCCGCTCCGCGGCGCCCGGCCCGCCCAGCACGGCGACGCGCGCCCCGGCCAGCGGCCCGCCCGACGCCGACAGGGCGTCGGCCAGGGCCACGAAGCGATCCGCCGGCCAGACCTTGCGGTCCCAGTTCGCGGTGGGGCCAAGGGCGAGCCAAGGCCCGTCGCCCGGCAGCAGCGCCGACGCGCGCCGCGCGTCGGCCGGCGCGAACCACGCCACCGGCAGGGGCGGCGGGTCGAGGCCCATCAACGCGCCGATCTGCGCCAAACGGTGCCCGGGACGGCGCCCGCCGCGCATCACCACGCGGCGCTTGGCGCGGATCGTCCAGGCGAGGCCGGAGGCGCGCAGGTCCACCACCAAGTCCCAACGCGAGCCCGCCACCTGCCGCCACAAGTCCCACCAATGCAGGCGGAAAGGGCGCTTCTCCAGGGAAATGGTCCAGGCGCGGTTCGGCATCCGGGCGAACACGCCCTCGGCCGCCGGCCCGCAGACGACCACCACCTTGGCGTGCGCGTGCGCGCGCAAAAGGTGGTCCAGCAGCCCGGTGGAGAGCACGGCGTCGCCGATCCGGGTGGCGGTGATGAACAGGATGCGCAAAGCGCTAGGGCTCTAGCACAGCCGTTCCCCCGTTGCAGCGGGCCCGGCCGGACGCCACTTCCCCCGCATGCCGACGACCCTCCTCCCCGACCGGGGCGTCCTGGAGGTGGCAGGCGAAGATCGCGTCGCCTTCCTCCAGGGCTTGGTTTCCAACGACGTGGCGGAGGCGGCTTCCGGCCGGGCGGTGTGGGCCGCGCTGCTGACGCCGCAGGGCAAGTGGCTGGCGGACTTTTTCGTGTTTTCGGACGGGGAACGCCTGTTGCTGGACTGCGAACGGGCGCAGGCGCCAGGGCTGGTGGCGCGGTTGTCGCGCTTCCGGCTGCGCTCCCGCGCGTCGCTGCGCGACGCTTCGGACGGGTTCCACGTCCACGTCGGCTGGGATGGCGCACCCATGCCGGAAGGGGCGGTCGCGGCGCCCGATCCAAGGCTTCCGGACGCGGGCTGGCGCGCCCTCGCCACGGCGCCTCTGCCTGGCGCGGACGCCACGCCCGAGGACTGGGACCGGCGCCGCCTCGCCCTTGGCCTCCCGGACGGCTCGCGCGACATGGCGGCGGAGCAGACGGTGCTGTTGGAAGCCGGCTTCGACGAGTTGCGTGGCGTTTCCTGGACCAAGGGCTGCTACATGGGCCAGGAGTTGACGGCGCGCACCCGCTACCGCGGCCTGCTGAAGCGGCGCCTCGTCCCGGTGTCGGTGGACGGGCCGTTGCCGCCACGCGGGACGCCGGTGCTGGCCGGCGGGGCCGAAGCGGGCGAGATGCGCTCCGGCCGGGACGGGCTCGGCATGGCGTTGCTGCGGCTGGAGGCGCTGGACGGCCGATCGTTGCGGTGCGGCGACGCGACGCTGGCGGCGCGCGTGCCGGCCTGGATGGTGTTGCCGAGGAAGGAGAGCGCCTGAGCCCCCGCGCCGCGTGCCGCACCGCCGCGCGGAAAGGTGCCACGGGCCTCCGGACCGCCCGCGCGCCGCGACGCGCGCCGACGGAGACCGCACGGACTTTTGCGGAATGATGAGCGGCCCCACACGGGCCGCCGCCGCCCCAAACGCGCAACGGATTAAAACCGTCGCATGACTTCCGCTTAACTGGATCGCATTCGCTTCCGGCAGCAAATTGCGGTCGCAGCGCCCCGTATGCCGCTCAACGGGAAAAAGGGGCCGGGAAGGAGAGGACGATGCCGGACTTCATCATGGGCACCGACGCCGACGAACGGCTCGACGGCACGACGGCCGCCGAGTTCATCTGGGGCCGCGGCGGCGACGACACCATCTACGGCGACGGCTACGCGCCGGGCATCCCCGGCGACGGCCAAGGCCCCGCCCAGTACCTCGGCGGGAACGACATCCTCTGGGGCGACGAGGGCAACGACCGGCTCTCTGGGGGTCACGGCGCGGACGTGCTGATCGGCGGCGCCGGCGCCGACGCGTTCTCCTTCGGCACCCACATCCCGTTCAACACCAACAACGTCACGCCCGGCATCCACGTGTTGGACACGGGCGTGGGCGCGGGCGCGCGGGACGTGGTCGTCGACTTCACGCCAAGCGAGGACGTGATCGACCTGTCCTTGCTGCTGGCCTTGGCCCACCGCCACCTGAACATCAACGAGGCCTACGAATTCGTCGGCGACGGGGCGTTCACCGGGGAACGCGCGCAGGTCCGCTACGTGGTGGAGGGGGATCGCACGATCGTGCAGCTCGACGGCACCGACTTCTCGGGCGGTGGCGTGCGGAACGTGGACGGCGTGGTGGACGCCGAGATCGAATTGCTCGGCGCCCACGCGCTGACGGCGGCCAACTTCCTCCTGTGACGCA
>NZ_BAAAFZ010000023.1:15205-69254 GCF_039523795.1 Craurococcus roseus
GCCTCCCGCGCCGAGGCCCGGCCGCCACGCCGGATCGTCACCCGTTGACCACCGTGCCGCCGTTCGGGTGCAGCACCTGGCCGTTGATGTAGCTGCTGTCGCTCTCGGCGGCGAGGAAGATGTAGGACGGCGCGCACTCGTCCGGCTGGCCGGGGCGCTGCATCGGCGCGGAAGAGCCGTGCTGCGCCGTCTTCTCCTCGTCGAAGCTCGCCGGGATCAGCGGCGTCCAGATCGGGCCGGGCGCCACGCCGTTGACCCTGATCTTCTTCTGCTCGAACAGCGACTTCGCCAGGCTGCGGGTGAAAGCGACGATGGCCCCCTTGGTGCTGGCGTAGTCGATGAGCTGCGGGTTGCCCTGGTAGGCGGTGACGGAGGTGGTGTTGATGATCGCGCCGCCCTCCGGCATGTGCTTCAGCGCGTTCTTCGCCATCCAGAAGTAGCCGAAGATGTTGGTGCGGAAGGTCCGCTCCACCTGCGCCTCGGGGATCTCGGCGAAGTCCTCGCAGACGTGCTGCTCGGCGGCGTTGTTCACCAGGATGTCGATCCGCCCGCCCAGGAACCGCGCCGCCTGCTCGACGGCCTTGGCGCAGAAGCCGGGGTCGCCGACGTCGCCGGCGATGGCCAGGCACTTGCGCCCGGCCGCCTCGACGTGGCGCTTCGTCTCCTCGGCGTCCTGGTGCTCGTCCTTGTAGAGGACCACCACGTCCGCGCCCTCCTTGGCGAAGCCGATGGCCACCGCGCGACCGATGCCGCTGTCGCCGCCGGTGACGACGGCGCGCTTGCCCTGGAGCTTGTTGGCCGGCTTCCAGCCCTCCATCCGGTCCTTGGGTTGCGGCATCATCTCCGCTTCGACGCCGGGCTGGCGCCCCTGCTTCTGCGGCGGCTGCGGTGTTTGCTTGTCGTCTGGCATGGCGCGCGTCCCTGCGATTGTCTGCGCCGGGAACGGGCGCTGGCCGGGGCGGTTGCGGCCGGCCTGCGGAACGGAACCTTAACCCCTCGCCGGTTATGCCGCGGGTCCGGAGGGGAACGGGCGGAGCGGCGATGGACGGTGCGGGAAGCGTTGCGGCGGCGAAGGGCGCTGGTGTCGTGGCCAAGCCGGGACGGCCGTTCAAGGCCGACGACTTCAAACGCGCCTTGGCGCGGGCGACAGAAGGGCACGGATCTCCGGCGGTGGCGGTGGCGGCGGCGCCCCGCACCCTGGCGGCGCGCGTGGCGACGCCGTTCCCCGGTCCGGCGGGCGTCGTCGCCGCGCACGACGCCGCGTTCCGCGCCCGCATCGCGCGGGCGGAGAGCGGCGCGACCCGCCCCGGCGAGGGTTACGGCGCCCGCAACGCCGCATCCGGCGCGCTCGGTCGATACCAGCTCACGCCGCAAGCGCTGCGCGACCTCGGGTGGAAGGACGCCGCCGGCGGCTGGACCGCCCTCGCCGCGCGCCACGGCGTCGGCTCGGACGAGGGTTTCCTGTCCAGCGCGGCGGCGCAGGAGGCAGCGATGGGCGCCTATCTCCGCCGCGCGGAGGCGCTTCTCCACCGCAACGGCAGCCTCGCCCGAAGCGGGGGCGCCGTCCCGGGCCTCGACGGCTCCCCGGTGCCGCTGACGGAGGCGGGCCTCGTCGCCGCCGCACACCGGCGCGGCGCCGGCAGCGTCGCCCGCTATCTAGCGCACCGCAACACTGCGGCCTCGGCCGACGCGCCGCCGCTCTCCGCCTTGGACCGCCGGGCCTTCGCGGCCGTGGAACGGCGCTTGCGGGACTTCGCGGCGCTGCCCTACGCCGTCGCCGCGCGACCGGAGCGCGCCGCGGCCCCCGCCGGCTGAAGGGCGCTGTCAAACCGCCGCCCGTCGCCCCTGTTGCGGGCAAGGTCAGGCGCGGAAGGCACCGGTAGTTGAAGATCACATGACGAGTGACCTTTCTCACTGCGGTAGCCCGGCGGCTCTGGTTTCCTCCTGCTGCTCGCGGGATCGAACCGGAGAACACCCCGGTTTTGCCCCTCGGGCGCGCAACGGAGGGACCCGGGATATGGCAGACCTGAGATTCGGCACGGACGGCCCTGACACGCTCACGGCCGGGACGGAGGAAGCGATCTTCTTCGGCTTCGGCGGCGACGACTCGCTGACCGGCAGCCCGGAAGCGGACTTCCTGTTCGGCAACGAGGGGAACGACACCGTCAACGGCGGCGCCGGCGACGACCTGCTCGACTCCGGCACCGGCGACGACACGGTGAACACCGGCGCCGGCGACGACCTCGTCTTCGCCGACGCCGGCAGCGACAGCATCGGCGGCATGGCCGGCAACGACACCGTCTTCGGCGGCCGCGGGAACGACTTCATCGCCTGGAACGACCCGACCGGCGACCTCGTTTTCGGCGACGAGGACAATGACACCATCATCGGCGGCAACGTCGCGGCCGACACCATCTTCGGCGGCAGCGGGAACGACTCGATCCAGGCGTTCGCCACCGCGCCGGCGGACGCGACGGCGGCCGACGAGATCTCGGGCGACGACGGGGACGACACCCTGCTGGGCGGCGACGCGGCCGACACCGTCTCGGGCGGCGCAGGCGCCGACAGCATCGTCGGCAACGGCGGGAACGACGAGCTCGACGGCGGCGACGGGAACGACAACATCAACACCGGCGCCGGCAAAGACTTGGTCTACGCCGGCGCGGGCGAGGACACCGTCGGCGGCATGGCCGGCAGCGACACGGTGTACGGCGGCGACGGCGGCGACTTCATCGCCTGGAACGACCCCACCGGCGACCTCGTCTACGGCGACGGCGGCAATGATTCGATCATCGGCGGCAACGTCGCGGCCGACACCATCTTCGGCGGCAGCGGCGACGACCTGATCCGCGCCTTCGCCACCGATCCGGAAGCGGCCACCGCGGCCGACGAGCTCTCCGGCGATGGCGGCGACGACGTCCTGCTCGGCGGGAACGCCGACGACACGGTCGAGGGCGGCGCCGACGACGACACCATGACCGGCAACGACGGGGCGGACGTGTTCGTGTTCCGCGCCGACGAAACAACGGGGGACGACGTCATCACCGACTTCAGCCCGGCGGACGACACCGTGCGCCTGGTCGGCTTCGGCGACGGCTTCGACCCCTTGGAGAACCTGGACCAGACGGAGCAAGGCACCGTGCTGGACCTCGGGGACGGCGACCAGGTGCTGTTCCTCGGCCGCCTCGCCAACGAGTTCACGGCCGGCGACTTCGATTTGGTGTAGCTTCGAAAGGGCCGGGGCGCGCGCCGAAGCGCGCCCCGGCCGCCCCCTCAAGCCGTGCGGTCGCCGCCCCCGCCGGACAGCGCCGCCTGCGCCGCCGCTAGCCGCGCCACCGGCACGCGGTAGGGCGAGCAGGACACGTAATCCAGCCCCGCCTCCTCGCAGAACTGGATGGAAGCCGGGTCGCCGCCGTGCTCGCCGCAGATGCCGAGCTTGAGTTCCGGCTTCACCCCGCGCCCCTTCTCCTTGGCGATGCGCACCAGCGCGCCCACGCCGTCGATGTCGATCGACACGAAGGGGTCCTTCGGCAGGATGCCCTGCTCGACGTAGAGCGGCAGGAACTTGCCGGCGTCGTCGCGCGACAGGCCGAACACCGTCTGCGTCAGGTCGTTGGTGCCGAAGGAGAAGAAATCCGCCGGCTCCGCGATGGCGTCGGCGCAGAGCGCGGCCCGCGGCAGTTCGATCATGGTGCCGACCTGGTACTCGACCTCCATACCCGCCTCGGCGAAGACCGCCTTGGCCATGCGCTCCACCTGCGCGCGGGTGATCTCCAGCTCGCGCTTGGTCGCCACCAACGGGATCATGATCTCGGGCACCGGCGCCTTGCCGGTGCTCTTCGCCGTCTCGATCGCGGCCTCGAAGATGGCGCGGGCCTGCATCTCGTAGATCTCGGGGTAGGAGATGCCGAGCCGGCAGCCGCGGTGGCCGAGCATCGGGTTCGCCTCCGCCAGGTCCGCCGCGCGCCGTTTCATCGCCGCCGGGTCGGCGCCGAGCGCCTCCGCGACCTCGGCGAGGTCCTCCTCCCGGTGCGGCAGGAATTCGTGCAGCGGCGGGTCGAGCAGGCGGATGGTGATGGGCAGCCCCGCCATGATGCGGAACAGGTCGAGGAAGTCCTTGCGCTGGAAGGGCAGCAGCCGCGCCAGCGCCTCGCGCCGGCCGCGCTCCGTCTCGGACATGATCATCTGCCGCACCGCGCCGATGCGGTCGGGGTCGAAGAACATGTGCTCCGTGCGGCAGAGGCCGATGCCCTCGGCGCCGAACTTGCGGGCGGTCTCGGCGTCCAGCGGCGTCTCGGCGTTGGCGCGCACGCGCAGGCGCCGCGACTGGTCCGCCCACTCCATCAGAGTGGCGAAGTCGCCGGAGAGCTTGGGCTCGATCATCGGCACCGCGCCGACGAACACCTCGCCGCTGGCGCCGTCGAGCGTGATGGTCTCGCCGGCCCGCACCGTCTGGCCGCCGGAGGACAGCGTCTGCCCGTTGTAGTCCACCGTGACGCCGCCGGCGCCCGCCACGCAGGGCCGGCCCATGCCGCGCGCCACCACCGCGGCGTGGCTGGTCATGCCGCCGCGGGTGGTGAGGATGCCGCGCGCGGCGTGCATCCCGTGGATGTCCTCCGGGCTGGTCTCGATCCGCACCAGGATCACCGCCTCGCCCTTGTTGGCGCGCGCCTCCGCCTCGTCGGCCGAGAACACCACCACGCCGCAGGCGGCGCCCGGCGAGGCGGGCAGGCCCTTGGAGAACAGCTTCCGCGGCGCCTCCGGGTCCAGCATCGGGTGCAGGAGCTGGTCGAGCGAGGAGGGCGCGACGCGGTTCACCGCCTCCTTGCGGTCGATCAGCCCTTCCGCGGCCATGTCCACGGCGATTTTCAAGGAAGCCGCCGCCGTGCGCTTCCCGTTCCGCGTTTGCAGCATGTACAGCTTGTTCTGCTGCACCGTGAACTCGATGTCCTGCATGTCGCGGTAGTGCCGCTCCAGCGTCTCGCGCACCTTCACCAGCTCGGCGTAGGCGGCGGGCATGGCCTTCTCCATGCTGCGCTCGTCCGGCTTGGCGCGCGCCTCGCTCATCGGCTGCGGCGTGCGGATGCCGGCCACCACGTCCTCGCCCTGGGCGTTGATCAGGTACTCGCCGTAGAAGATGTCCTCGCCCGTGGACGGGTCGCGGGTGAAGCATACGCCGGTGGCGCAATCCTCGCCCATGTTCCCGAACACCATGGCCTGCACGTTCACCGCCGTGCCCCAGTCGGCCGGGATGTCGTGCAGCCGGCGGTAGGTGTTGGCGCGCGGATTCATCCAGGAGCCGAACACCGCGCCGATGGCGCCCCAGAGCTGGTCCTGCGGGTCCTGCGGGAAGGGCTCGCCGCGCACTTCCTGCACCATCGCCTTGTAACCGTCCACCACGCCGCGCCAGTCGCGCGCGGTCAGCGCCGTGTCCTCGGTGGCGTTGGCGGCGAGCTTGGCGTCCTCGATGATCTCCTCGAAGCGGTGGTGGTCGATGCCCAGCACCACCGAGCCGTACATCTGGATGAAGCGCCGGTAGCTGTCCCAGGCGAAACGGGAGTCGCCGGACGCCGCCTCCAGCCCCTCCACCGTCTGGTCGTTGAGGCCGAGGTTCAGCACCGTGTCCATCATGCCCGGCATGGAGACGCGGGCGCCGGAGCGGACGGACACCAGCAGCGGCCTCTTCGCGTCACCGAAGCGGTTGCCCACCGTCTCCTCCACGCGGGCGAGCGCCTCATCCACCTGGGCGCGCAAGTCCTCCGGGTATTTCTTGCCGTGGTCGTAGAACCAAGTGCAGACCTCGGTGGTGATGGTGAAGCCCGGCGGGACGGGCAGGCCTATGCTGGCCATCTCGGCGAGGTTGGCCCCCTTGCCGCCGAGCAGGTTCCGCATCTCGGCCTTGCCCTCGTTCCGGCCGGCGCCGAAGCTGTAGACCCACTTGCCCATGGGCAATTCCCTCAACCTTCGATTTTGGATAGGTCCGCGACGGCATCCATGGCGTCGCGAAGGCTGGCCAGCAAGCGCAGGCGGTTGCGCCGGAGTTCCGGGTCCGCATCGTTCACCGTCACGCGATCGAAGAAGGCGTCGAGCGGCGGGCGGAGCGCGGCGAGTTCGGCCATGGCGCCGGCGAAATCCTCGGCCGCGAGGCGCTCGCGCGCGGCCGGCGCGGCGCGGTCCAGCGCCTCGGCCAGCGCGGCCTCCTCCGGCGCGCGGAGCAGCGCGGGGTCGGGCGCGCCGGTGTGCGGCCCGTCCTTCTTGTCCTCGATGCGCAGGATGTTGGCCGCGCGCCGGTAGGCGGTGAGCAGGTTCGGCCCGTCCGGGCCTTCCACCAGCGCCTTGAGCGCGTCGGCGCGGGCGAGAAGGCGCACGAGGTCATCGTCGGGCGCGGCGCCGAACACGGCGGCCACGAGGTCGTGCCGCGCGCCCTCGGCGCGGAGCTGGACGCGGAGGCGCTCGGCGAGGAAGTGGAGCAGGTCCAGGCACGCCTGGTTCACCCACCGGTCGGAGCCGGGGACCTGGACCTCCTGCGAGTGGCGCCCCGGCATGCTCGCCAGATCCGTTCCGCCATGCCGCTCGAACTCCTCGGCGGCCCGGCGCAGAGGTTCCCCTTGCGCCCAGAGGGCCGACGCTTCCGCTTCTTTGACGGCGTGTTCGAGCACATGGAGCAAGGCCAGCCGCAGCCCGTTCTCCCGCACGATCCGGATCACGCCCAGCGCGGAGCGGCGCAGGGCGAAGGGGTCGCCTGATCCGGTCGGCCTTTCGCCGACCACGAAGAAGCCCGCGAGCTGGTCCAGCTTGTCGGCCAGTGCAACCGCGACCGCGGTCGGTTCGCGGGGCACGCCGTCGTTCGGACCGAGCGGCTGGTAGTGCGTGCCCACCGCGTCCGCGATCCGCGCGTCCTCGCCGCCGTTCAGCGCGTAGTAGCGCCCCATCACGCCCTGCAACTCCGGGAACTCGCCCACCATGCCGCTCGCGAGGTCCGCCTTGGCGAGCCGCGCGGCGCGCGCCGCGAGCGCCATGTTCGCGCCGACCATGGGCGCTATCAGCGCCGCCAACGCCTCCAGCCGCCGCACGCGTTCGCCCTGGGTGCCGAGCTTGGCGTGGAACACCACGCTGTCGAGCTTCGGCAGGAAGTCTTCCAGCTTCTGCTTGCGGTCCAGGTCCCAGAAGAACCGCGCGTCGGACAGCCGCGCCCGCAGCACGCGCTCGTTGCCCGCCGCCACCGCCGCGCCGCCGTCCGTCGCTTCGATGTTGGCCACCACGGCGAAGCGCGGTGCCGCGCCGCCGCCCGGGCGGCGGAGGGAGAAGTACTTCTGGTTCGCGCGCATGGTGGAGCGCATGACCTCGGGCGGCAGGTCCATGAAGGCGTCGTCGATGCGGCCGAGCAGCGGCACCGGCCACTCCACGAGGCCCGCCACCTCCGCCACCAGCGCCTCGTCCGGCACCACCTCCAGCGCCTCCCCAGCGGCAAGCGAGGCGACGCCCTTGCGGATCAGGTCGGCGCGCTCCGCCGCGTCGAGCACCACGCGGCGCTGGCGCAAACCGGCCTCGTAATCCGCGAAGCCGCGCACGGCGAAGGCGCCAGGCGCCATCACACGGTGGCCTTCGGTGGTGTCGCCCGACACCAGCCCGTGCGCCTCGTCCGCGCCCTCTGCCAGCGCGAAGCGGACCGGCTCGCCGTCCAGCAGGCACAGGACTCGCCGCAGCGGCCGCACCCAGGCAAAGCCGCTCGCCCCCCAGCGCATCGACTTCGGCCAAGGAAAGCCGCGCAGCAGCGGCGGCAGCTCGCGCGCCAGCATCGCCGCCGACTCCACCCGCTCGCCGGGTTTGTTCAGCACCCAGAACCCGTTCTGCTCCGACAGCGCCTCGCGCGCCGCGCCGTGCTTGCGGAGGAAGCCTTGCAACGCCTGTTCCGGCGCGCCCACGCGCGGCCCTCGCTCCTCACGGCCTTCCGTCACGACGGCGGCGCGCAAGGTCGCGGTGAGGGTCAGGCGCCGCGGGCCGTGGAAGGCGCGCGGCTCGCCCTCCAGCAAGGGCGCGATCCGGGCGGAGAGCAGCCGCGAAAGGTCCTCCGCCGCGCGCGCCTGCATCCGCGCCGGGATCTCCTCCGAGAGGAGTTCGAGCAGCAGTTCGGGCATCTGCTACAACGCCCGCCGCACGTCGGTCCGGGCGAAGTCCTCGCCCTTGAACAGCAGCGGCTCGCCCCGCTCCCGCGCCAGCGCGTAGGCGAAGCAGTCGCCCAGGTTGAGGCCCGCCGGGTGCCGCCCCTTGCCGAAGCGGCGCCAGCCTTCGCGGGCGAGCGCCGCCTGCCCGGCGGTGAACGGCACCACCTCGACTTCGACACCGGCCAACAACGCTTCCACCTCGGCCCACACCGCCATGCCCGCCCGGCCTTCGGCGACGATGCAGAGCTCGACCAGCGTCGCGGCCGAGATGGCACTGCGGGGCTGTTCCGCCAGCGCCGCGCCGAATGCAGACGCCTCCGGCTCCTTCAACAACAGCGCCATGATGGCCGAAGTGTCGACGATCATCTCGGCAAGCCGTTCTCGTCGTACAGGTCGGAATGGTCGCTGCTGGCGCCGGGCGGGAACAGCTTCGAGGCCCGGTCGGCGATCGCCATGAGTTCGTTGTAGCGCCGGAGCTTCTCCTCGTCGCGGCCGATCCGCTCGCGCGCCAGCTTCTCCTGCACGGCGCGGCGGACCGCTTCGGTGGCGGAGGTGCCCAGCAACTCCGCGAGCGCCTTCGCGTCCGCGACCAGTTGCTCGTCCTTGATGTTCAACTGAACCATGAAGCCTCGGCGGTAGAAATCCGCCCCGGATGGTAGAACGCAGCGGGGTGCGAGTCACGCCCGCTCTCCAGCCAGCCAAGCCTCGCAGCACCCCTGCGCCAACGCGCGCACGCGCAGGATGAAGGAGGCGCGCTCCGTCACGCTGATGGCGCCGCGGGCGTCGAGCAGGTTGAAGCGGTGGCTTGCCTTGATGCACTGGTCGTAGGCCGGCAGCGCCAACCCCTTGTCGAGCAGCGCGCGGCACTCACGCTCCGCGTCCTCGAAGTGGCGGAACAGCGCCGGCACGTCGGCGTGCTCGAAGTTGTGCGCGCTGTACTCGCGTTCCGCCCGCAGGAACACGTCGCCGTAGCGCACGCCCTCGTCGTTGAACGCCAAGTCGTACACGTTCTCGACGCCCTGGATGTACATCGCCAAGCGTTCCAACCCGTAGGTCAGCTCACAGGACGGCACCTCGCAGGCGATGCCGCCCACCTGCTGGAAGTAGGTGAACTGCGTCACCTCCATCCCGTCGCACCACACCTCCCAGCCGAGGCCCCAGGCGCCGAGCGTGGGACTCTCCCAATCGTCCTCCACGAAGCGGATATCGTGCAGCGAAGGGTCGATGCCGAGCGCCTTGTAGCTCTCGATCAGCATCGCCTGCGGATCGGCCGGCGTGGGCTTCAGGATCACTTGGTACTGGTAGTAATGCTGCAAGCGGTTGGGGTTCTCGCCGTAGCGCCCGTCCGAGGGCCGGCGGCTCGGCTGCACGTAGGCCGCCTTCCACGGCGCCGACCCGAGCGCGCGCAAGGTCGTCGCCGGGTGGAAGGTGCCGGCGCCCACCTCCATGTCGTAGGGTTGCAGGATCAGGCAGCCGCGCGCCGACCAGAAGGCGTGCAGCTTCAGGATCATGTCCTGGAAGCTCAGGGGCCGCGCGGCGGCTTCGGCGAACTGTCCCGTTGTCATGCGGGGGCGGCGTCCTCGTTGTCGTTGCGCCGCACAATACCCGCCGCGGCATTGGTTGTCACAGCCCGAGCCGCGCCCACGCCGCCCGCTCCTCCAGCGCGGCGATCGCGGCCTCCGCCGAAACGCTGGGCAGCAGCCGTTGCAGCAGCGGGCGCCGCGGCCCGCCCACCGGAATCAGGCGCGCCTTCGGCCCGAAGCGCCGTTCCGCTTCGCCCCGCGCGTCGCCCAGCCGGTCGGCGAGGCCGAGTTCCACCGCGCGGCGGCCGGGCCAGAAGCGTCCGGTGAACAGCTCCTCCGCCGGTGCCTTCAGCTTGGAACCGCGCCGCGAGGAGACCCAGCCGCGGAACTCGCCGTGCAGGTCCTGCAACAAGGTCCGCAGCCGCTCCATGTCCTCCGGCCGCTCCGGCTGGAACGGGTCGAGGAAGCTCTTCTCCGTCCCCGCCGTGTGCATCCGCCGCTCCACGCCGTAGCGCGCCAGCGCGTCCTGGAAGCCGAAGCCGGCGGCGATCACGCCGATGGAGCCGAGGATGGAGGACGGGTCCGCCACGATCTCGTCCGCCGCGCAGGCGATCCAGTAGCCGCCGGAGGCCGCAGCGTCCTCCACGCAGGCCACCACCGGCACCTTCTTCTCGTCGGCGAGGCGGCGGATGCGCGCGGCGATGAGGGAGGACTGCACGGGCGAGCCGCCTGGCGAGTTCAGCGCCAGGAACACCGCCGCCACCCGGCGAAGCCCGAAGGCGCGCTCCAGCGCCGGCGCGGCGGAGGAGAGGCTGAGGCCGCCGCCGAAGCCGGGCCGGGCGGTGATGGCGCCGGACAGGCGGACGAGCGCCACGCGGGGACGGCGGTCGAAAGGGAGGAGGAACATGCGTCCCTATGTGCCCGCGCCCCGCGCATCATCAAGCCGCGGCCTTGCCGGGGCGGCCGGTCGCGGCCAGCCTGCGCCCGGACGGGGAGGCCGGGGCATGGGCGAATTCGGGAGCAAGCGCGTGGTGGTGTGCGGCGGCAGCCGGGGCATCGGGCGCTCGGTGGCGCTGGGCTTCGCGCAAGGGGGCGCGGCCGTCTCCATTTGCGCCCGCAGCCCCGGGCCGCTGGAAGAGACGCGCAAGGAGATCGAAGCCAAGGGCGTCCCCGCCCACGCCGCCCCTTGCGACCTGGCGGACGGCCCCGCCGTGCTCGCCTACGTGGAAGCGGCGGCGCAGGCCCTCGGCGGCATCGACGTGCTGGTCAACAACGCCTCCGGCTTCGGATCGCAGGACACGGAAGAGGGCTGGGCCGCCGGCCTATCCGTGGACGTGATGGCGACGGTGCGCGCCAGCCGCGCCGCGCTGCCGCACCTGGAACGGTCGCGCGGCTGCATCGTCAACGTCTCGTCCATCTCCGGCTTCATGCCCTCCACCCGCACGCCGGCCTACGCCGCGGTGAAGGCGCTGCTCATCAACTACACCGCCAGCCAGGCGCAGATGCACGCGCCGAAGGGCATCCGCGTGAACGGCGTCGCGCCCGGCTCCATCGAGTTCCCCGGCGGCTCCTGGGAGAAGCGCCGCACCAGCGACCCGAAGCTCTACGGGAGCATCCTCGACAGCATCCCCTTCGGCCGCCTCGGCACGCCGGAGGAGGTGGCGGAGGTGGTGCTGTTCCTGTCCTCGCCCCGCGCGCGCTGGGTGACGGGGCAGACGGTCATCGTGGACGGCGGGCAGATGTGGGGCTGATCGCCCCATGGCTCGGGAAATGGATGGGCGAGGGACGCCATGCGCTACTTAACCATTGAAAACAACGGCCGGCCTTGGCGGCTCTGCATCAACACCAACCAAGCCGATCTGGAAGGCTTCCTGGCCAAGCACGCCGCGGAAGCGGTCGCGCCGGGCGGCTTCACCACGCGCCCCTCGACGCCGCACGAAGCCGCCCAGTGCGCGGCGGCGCACACCGAGTTCATCGACAAGGGCGGCGACTACGGGAGTTTCTTCTCCGTCGAGGCCTGACACGCTTCGATTCGGCGACTATGGGCGGGCCGCCGGCCCGCCCCGGTCAGCCGTCCCGGTGCCCCGACTGCGGCTTGCCGGCGTTCGCCGCTTCCGCTTGCTCCTTTTCGCGCTTGCCGACAGTGGCGCTGCTGGTGTCGTCGCCCGCCACCGCGCCCTCCGCGAGCGCCTTCGAGGCCGCCCCCTTGGGCGCGCCCTTGCCTTCCGTCGGCGAAGCCGCCTTGCCGCCCTCGGGCACGGCGTCGTCCGGGCTGGGGTGGTGCCCTTTCACCGTGCCCCGGCTCGTCGTGCGGTCGTCGCTGCCGCCGCTCGACTTCTTCTTGGTCATGGCTTCCGTTCCGTCCGTGGAGGCCCTTCAACCCCTCAGGCGCCGGCCGGTTGCGCGCCGGGCCCGCGGCCGTCAGTCCCCCGCTGGCCTGCCGCGCAGGCGCTTGGTGTCCGACCGCCGCGCCTTCCCCTCCAACCGCCGCACCTTCGACCCCAGCGTCGGCCGCGTCGCGCGCCGCTTGGGCGGGGGCGGCGCGGCGGCCTCGCGGATCAGCGCCACCAGCCGCCCCAGCGCGTCATCCCGGTTGCGCTCGCGCGTGCGGAAGCGCTGCGCGGTGATGACGATCTCCCCCGCCAGGGTCGCCCGGTGCCCGGCCATCCGCAGCAGCCGCGCCCGCACCGCATCCGGCAGGCTCGGCGAGTTGCGCGCGTCGAAGCGGAGCTGCACCGCCGTCTCCAGCTTGTTGACGTTCTGCCCACCCGGCCCGGAGGCGCGCAGGAAGCTTTCCCGCAGCTCGTCCTCCCGGATGGAAACGCCGTGCCCGACCTCGATCATGCCCCTGCCCTTCGCGGAACATTCTGCCCGCGCGCGGCCCAACTTGCCAGCGCCCCGCCCCGGCGTGATGTTCCCCTGGACGCGAGGGGAAACGCATGGTGCAGCGCGACGAGTTGGAGATGGCGCCGGACGCGGCCGAAGCATGGCCGGACCGCATCTACGACCTCCTGAAGGAGCACGGCATCCGCCAGGTGGCCCTGGTGCCGGACGCCGGCCATTCCCGCCTGATCCGCCGCTGCCTCGCGGACAACGAAATGCGCGTCGTCACCCTCACCACCGAGGAGGAGGGCGTGGCCCAGCTCTTCGGCGCCTGGCTCGGCGGCCAAAAAGGCGTGCTCCTGATGCAGAGCAGCGGGGTGGGCAACTGCATCAACATGCTCTCGGTCGCCGTCGCGCACCGCACGCCGCTGCCGATGATCGTGACCATGCGCGGCGAGTTCGGCGAGTTCAACCCGTTCCAGGTGCCCATGGGCCAAGCGACGCCCGCTGTGCTGGAAGCCATGGGCACGCTGGTCCGCCGCGCTGATGCGCCGGAGGACGTGGCGCCCACCGTGGACGCCACGCTCCGCCTCGCCTTCAACACCTTCCGCCCGACCGCGACCCTGATCGGCCAGCGCGTCATCGGCGCCAAGACCTTCGGGAAGTGACGCCATGAGCGCGAGCATCGAAACGGGCAAGACCGGCAGGATGAAGCGCCGCCCCCTGGTGCGCGAACTGCTGCGCGACCGCGGGAGCCTGCTCGTCATAGGCGGCCTCGGCGCCCCGGCCTGGGACATCACCGCCGCCGGCGACGCGCCGGAGAACCTGCCGCTCTGGGGCGGCATGGGCGGCGCGGCGATGATGGGCCTGGGCTTGGCGCTGGCGCAGCCGTCCCGCCGCGTGCTGGTCATCACCGGCGACGGCGAGATGCTGATGGGCATCGGCGCCCTCGCCACCATCGCCGTGCAGAAGCCGGCGAACCTCTCGATCGTGGTGCAGGACAACGAGCGCTACGGCGAGACCGGGATGCAAGAAACCCACACCCGCCACGGCGTGGACCTCGCCGGCATGGCGCGCGCGGCCGGCATCGCGGACTCGCGCCTCGTCACGGACGCCAAGGACGTGCCGGCGCTGCGCGAGGCGATCCACGCCGGCAAAGGCCCGCTCTTCGCGCAGGTGAAGATCGACGACGCGCCGGAGCCGCTGGTGCTGCCCCCGCGCGAGGCCGCCATCCTCCAGGCCCGGATGCGCGAAGCGATCCTCGGCCCCGCCGCGCACCTGCAATAGCCCGGAAGCCCCGCCGCCATGCCGCACGTCCTCTGCCTCCGCCCCGTCCACCCGGAGGCGCTGGAGCGGCTCCGGAACCACCCCGGCATCACCGTGGAGGTGATGCCGGACCCGACGCCCGAGAACCTCAAGCCCGTCCTGCCCTACACGGAAGCGGTGATCGTCCGCGCCACACGGATAGACAGAGCCTTCCTGGCAATGGCCCCGGAGCTGCGCATCGTCGCCCGCCACGGCGTCGGCTACGACGCGGTGGACGTACCGGCGCTCACCCAGCGCGGCATCCCCCTCACCGTCACGCCGGACGCCAACGCCGTGAGCGTCGCCGAGCACGCCATGATGCTGCTGCTCTCGGTGGCCCGCCGCGTGAAGGACTACGACGCCGCCACCCGTGCCCTCGACTGGGGCCCGCGCGAGTCGCTCCCCACCTTCGACCTCGCCGGCAGCACCCTGCTGGTGGTGGGCTTCGGCCGCATCGGCGCCCGCACCGCGCGCCTCGCCGCCGCCTTCGGGATGCGCGTGCTGGCCTACGATCCCTATGTTCCCGGGAACACGATCAAGGGCGCCGGCTTCACGCCCGCCAAGACCCTCGCCGCCGGCTTGGCGGAGGCGGACGCCGTCACGCTCCACTGCCCCAGCAACGAGGAAACCCGCGGCTTGGTCGGCAAGGAGTTCGTCGTCGCCATGAAGCGCGGCTCGGTGCTGGTGAACACCGCCCGCGGCACCCTGGTGGACGAGGAGGCGCTCGCCGCCGGTCTGCGCTCCGGCCAGGTCGCCGCCGCCGGCCTCGACGTGTTCTGGGAAGAGCCGCTGAAGGCGGAAAACCCGCTCCGCGACCTGCCCAACGTGGTGATGACGCCCCATAGCGCCGCCGCCACCGCCGAGAGCGTCCGGCGCATGTCCCTCTCCTGCGCCGACAGCGTCATCGCCGCCTTCGAAGGCCGGCTCGACCCCGACGTGGTCATCAACAAGGAGGTGCTGCGCGGCAACGCGTAGCGCGCGCGCGCATGGCCGAGAACCCGCTCCTTGCCCTCGCCGACCACGCCGCGTCCTGGCGCGACCGGCCCATGCCGCCCGAGGTCGCGCACCACGCGCGCCGCGCGCTGATCGACTGGTTCGCCGCGCTGCTGCCCGGCTGCCTCCACCCGCCCGCGACCCTGCTCGCCGCCGCCCTCGCGCCCGAGCGCGGCACCGGCCGCGCCATCTGCTACGTGGACGGCCAGCCAAGCGCCCTCCGCCACGCCGCCCTGCTCAACGCCACCGCCAGCCACTCGGTCGAGTTCGACGACATCTACCGCGACGCCGGCTACCATCCCGGCTGCCCCACAATCGGCGCGGCCCTGGCGGCGGCGCAGTCGCGCGGCGCCACGTTGGACGCCCTGCTCCGCGCCATCACCGCCGGTTACGAGGTCTCCTGCCGCATCGGCGTCGCGGTGCAGCCCAGCCACTACCGCTATTGGCACACCACCGGCACCGTCGGCACCTTCGGCGCCGCCACCGCCACCGCGCTGCTGCTGGGCTGCGACGCCGGCCGCACCGCCCACGCCATCGCCACCGCCGCCACCTTCGCCGGCGGCTTGCAGCAGGCGTTCCGCTCCGGCGGCATGAGCAAGCCCCTCCACCCCGGCCACGCGGCCGACGCCGGCGCCCTCGCGGCCATCGGCGCCGCCGCCGGCGTCACCGGCGCCCTCGACGCGCTGCACGGCCCGGTCGGCTTCGCCGCCGCCACCAGCGAGGACGCCGGCAAGTGGGACAAGGCCCTGGCGGACCTGGGCGAGCGCTTCGCCATCACCGCCATGACCTTCAAGAACCACGGCTGCTGCGGCCACATCTTCGCTGGCCTGGACGCCGTGGCCGACCTCCGCGCCGAGCACGGCTTCGGCCCCGACGACGTGGAAGCCGTCCACCTCGGCGGCTACGGCCCCACCAAGGAGGTCTGCGACCGCCCCGACCCCGGCACCGAGCAGGAAGCCCGCTTCTCCGCCCAGTACTGCATCGCCGCCCTCCTGGTCCTGGGCGGCGTCCGTCTCGCCGCCTTCGAGCCGCCGGCGCTCGCCGACGGGCGCATCCGCGCCCTAATGCGCCGTGTTTCCGTGTCGCTCGACCGGGAGTTGGCCGCCGACTACCCCGGCCGCCGCGCCGCCAAGGTCGCGGTCAGGCTGCGCGACGGACGCGAGTTGTTCCGCCACCAGCCAACCCGCAAGGGCGACCCGGACGCCCCCCTCTCGGACCGGGAGTTGTCCGACAAATTCACCGAACTGGCCGCCCCCGTGGCCGGCGCCGCCGCGTCCCGGACCCTGTTGGACGCCCTGTGGCACGGCGATGCCCTGCCCGGCCCGGTGCCGTTGCCGGCGGCCGGTCGAGGCGCCGCCCACCGGGCCGCGGAATAGTGTTTGTAGGAACCGGTTCCATTTCCCGACGTTCACTTAATATCAAGGTGCGGGTAAGGGGATTGAGACGGCATGAGCGAGGGACACGACGCGCCACCGCCGGGCGACGACGCGGAAGGCTTCCCGTTGCTGGAAGGCTGGATGTTCGGCCGGCTGCTCTTCCCGTTCGCCATGCAAGAGGTGCAAAGGGTGCCGCCCGCCAACGACGACCAGGACTGACCGGCTCCGCCGCGCCACCCGGCGGGAAAGGCTCGCACCGACCCGAACAGAAGCGGTCCAATGTCTGAGCCTTGCCCTTTGCTCGAAATGGCCGCGCGCACCGGGCCAGGGAGCAAGATAGTAAGGAAGTAAGGCGTCGCGTCCCGGCGCGCCTTGCCCTCCCGCCCCGGCATGGCCAGCATCGCCCGATGCAGACGATGGAAGAGGCGGCCGAAGCGCTCGCCGCCGGCCTCGCCTCCGCCGAGGCCCTCACGGACGAAGCGCTGGCCCGCATCGCGGCCGACGCCCTCCCCGGCACCTTCACCGCCGTCCACGCCGACGCCGCCCGCGCCCAGGCCCGGGCGCTGGACGCGTTGCGCGCCGCCGGCGCGCCGCCCGGCCGCTACGCCGGCATCCCGGTCACGGTGAAGGACCTGTTCGACGAGGCAGGCCACACCACCCGGGCCGGCTCGGTGGTCCTGCGCGACGCCCCGCCCGCCACGGCCGACGCCCCCACCGTGGCGCGGCTCAGGCGCGCCGGCTTCGTGGTCCTCGGCCGGACGGGCATGACGGAGTTCGCCTTCTCCGGCCTCGGCGTGAACCCCCATCACGGCACGCCGCCGAGCCCTTGGGACCGCGCGACCGGGCGCCTGCCCGGCGGTTCCTCCTCCGGCGCGGCGGTGGCGGCGGCGGAAGGCATGGGCTTCGGCGGCCTCGGCACCGATACCGGCGGCTCTTGCCGCGTCCCGGCGGCGCTTTGCGGGATCACCGGCTTCAAGCCCACCGCCCGGCGCGTGCCGCTCGCCGGCGCGCTGCCGCTGTCGCAATCGTTGGACTCGATCGGCCCATTGGCCCGCACGGTCGCCTGCTGCGCAGTGCTGGACGCCGTGATCAGCGGCGATGAGGCCCCCGTGCCCCCGGCCCCGCGGCCGGTCGGCCAACTGCGCCTCGCCCTGCCGCGCGGCACCTTCCTGATGGAGGACATGGACGCGACCGTCGCCGCCGCCTTCAACCGCGCCCTGGCCCGCCTGAGCGCCGCCGGCGCGCGGATCGAGTTGCTCGACCTCCCGGAACTGGTGGAGTTGCCGGCGGTCAACGCCACCGGCGGCTTCGCCGCGTCCGAGGCCTGGGCCTGGCACCGCCGGCTGATCGCCGAGCGGCGGGAGGGCTATGACCCGCGCATCCTGGCCCGCATCCAGCGCGGCGAACGCATGACCGCGGCCGAGTACATCGACCTGGTGAACGCCCGCGCCCGCATCATCGCCGCGGTGGCGCGGCGGACGGCGGGCTTCGACGCGCTGGTCTGCCCCACCGTCCCCGTCATCCCGCCCGCCATCGCCGAGGTGGAGCCGGAAGCGGAGTACAACCGCATCAACATGCTGCTGCTGCGGAACACGGCGGTCGGCAACTTCCTCGACCGCTGCTCGATCAGCCTGCCCATCCACCGCCCCGGCGAGGCGCCGGTCGGGCTGATGCTGACCGGCGAGGCGGTGGCGGACAGGGCCCTGTTGGCCGCCGCCGCCGGGATCGAAGCGGCCCTGGCGGAGCGCTAAGCGCGGCCTCGCGGTTCAATGCTTCAGGGCGGCGGCGCGCAGAACCGCCGCCTGCAAGGCCAGGGAACGGCGCTCGGCCAGGAACAGGCCGATGGAGGCGAAGCCGGACATGGCTTCGCGCTTCGCCTCGTGCCGGTCGGCCAGGGCACGCATGATGGCGTCCACCCGCATCTTGCGCGCGGCGAAAGCGCCGGGAGGGGGAGGCGAGGCCATTCGGTGGTCCATGGTGGATCTCCTTGACCGGCCGCCTTCCCGGAGGATGGCGGCCACCTTACCTATTTATAACGTATACGCAATAATGCCTTTCGCGTCAAGGAAGGGATTCGTCCGAACGCGACGCCCCCGCGTTCCCGTCCGGCCGCCGCCGCCCTAGGTTGCGGCGCAGCGGACTGGGTCGGGGTGCGTGATGCGCGTCAGCGTGGTGCAGATGAACCAGGGGTCGGACAAGGCGGCCAATCTCGCCCAGGCGCGGCGGCTCGTCGAAGCCGCCGTTGCGGCGGACCGGCCGGGCCTCGTCTCCCTGCCCGAGACCTGGACCAACCTCGGCGGCGGGCGCGACGCCCGGATGGCCGCGGCGGAGGTCCTGCCCCCGCGCGGCTCGGGCGAGGAGGGCGGCGAGGCCTACGAGCTGATGCGCGGCCTGGCGCGGGCGCACGGCATCCACGTCCACGGGGGCAGCATCATCGAGGCCGGCGGGGACAAGCTGTTCAACACCACCGTCGTCTTCGACCCCGACGGGCGGGAGGTCGCGCGCTACCGCAAGATCCACCTGTTCGACATCACCGGTCCCGACGGCACCGGCTACCGCGAGAGCGCCCTGTATGGCGCCGGCGAGGAATTGGCGACCTTCGAGGCCGGCGGCACCACCTTCGGCCTGACCATCTGCTACGACATGCGCTTCGCCGAGCAGTACACCGCGCTCCGGCGCATGGGCGCGGAGGCGATCTTCGTCCCGTCCAACTTCACCCTCCAGACCGGCAAGGACCACTGGGAAGCCCTGTTGCGCGCCCGCGCCATCGAGGCGCAGTGCTGGATCGTCGCCGCCGCGTCCTGGGGCCAGTACGAGGAGCGCGGCGGCCTGCGTTCCGTCTACGGCCACTCGCTGGTCGCCGATCCTTGGGGCCACGTGGTGGCGAAGTGCAGCGACGGCGTCGGCTGGGCCACCGCGCGCCTCGACCACGCGGTGACGGCGCGGGTGCGCCGCGACATGCCGGTGCTGGAGCACCGCGACGCCCGCCGGATCAGGCTCTGACCGGGCGCCCGGCGTGACCGATAGCAGCCCCGCCGCCGCCCTCGCCCCACTGTCCGCGCGGCCGGGGGACTTCGCCGGGCGCATCGGCTTCGTCGCGGCCACGACCGAGGTGGCCACGGTGGCGCGCAACCGCCTCGCCGCGCGCTACGGCGAGGTGCCGCCGGAGGAGGCCGCCGTGGTCGTCGCGCTCGGCGGCGACGGGAGCATGCTGGAGACACAGCACCGGCTGCTCGGCCGCAACATCCCCGTCTACGGGATGAACCGCGGCAGTGTCGGCTTCCTGATGAACGACTACCGCGAGGAGAACCTGCTCCAGCGCTTGGCGGAGGCGCAGGCCGCCGTGGTCCACCCTCTGCGGATGTGCGCCACCTGCGCCGACAGGACGCGGTGCGAGGCGCTGGCGATCAATGAGGTTTCGCTGCTGCGCGAAACGCGCCAAGCGGCCAAGATCCGCATCATGGTGGACGGGAGGACGCGGCTCTCGGAGTTGATCTGCGACGGCATCCTGGTGTCCACGCCCGCCGGCAGCACCGCCTACAACCTGTCGGCGCACGGCCCGATCGTGCCGCTCGGCGCCGAGTTGCTGCCGATGACGCCCATCTCCGCCTTCCGGCCGCGGCGCTGGCGCGGCGCGCTGCTGCGTTCGGACGCCGAGGTGGTGTTCGAGATCCTGGAAGCGGACAAGCGCCCCGTCGCCGCCGTGGCGGACTACACGGAGGTGCGCGACGTCCGCCGCGTGGAGGTGCGCGAGGACCGTTCGATCTCGCTCACCATGCTGTTCGACCCCGGCCACGGGCTCTCGGAGCGGATCATCGCCGAGCAGTTCACCGTGTGACCGGCCCGCGCCCGCCGCAGCCCGCCGCGCCGCCCTCCGACGCCGCGCTGTCGCTCTGGCTGGCCGCGGCGCAAACGATCAGTTGGGGCACGCTTTTCACCGTGTTCCCGCTCTTCGTCGCGCCGATGGAGGCGGAGCTCGGCTGGTCGCGGGCGGAAATCAACGGCGCGCTGACCGCGGGGCTTCTGGCCGCTGGCCTCGCGGCCATCCCCGCCGGGCGCTGGGTGGACCGGCGCGGCGGCCGCGGGCTGATCACCCTCGCCTCGCTGGCCGGGGCGGCGCTGCTGCTGGCATGGTCCGCCACAGACCGGCTCTGGTTGTTCTACCTCGTTTGGGTCGCCATCGGCGTCGCGCAGGCGGGCGCGCTGGCGGAGCCGGCCTACGCGGTGGTCGTCGCCAACGCGAGGGACGCGCGGCGGGCCATCACCGGCATGACCTTCATCACCGGCTTCACCGGCACGATCTTCCTGCCGCTCGGCGGAGCGCTGATCGAGGCGTTGGGCTGGCGCGGCGCGCTCGTGACCTTGGCAGCGTTGCAGGTCGTGCCCGGTCTGATCACCGCGGTCCTGCTGCGCGGCACGCGGCCGGGGCTGACGGGCGCGGCGGAGGGATCGAGCGGGCCGCTGCGCAGGGCGCTCCGGCGGCGCGCCTTCTGGGCGCTGGCGCTGTGCTTCTGCGTCCACGCCTTCCTGCAAACCGGTATTGTCTTCCACCTGATCCCGCTCTTGCAGGAACGGGGCCTGCCGCCCGCCTCGGTGCTGCTGGTGGTGGCGATGCACGGGCCTTGCCAGGTGGCGTCGCGCGCAGCGCTCTTCGCGCTCGGCAAGCGTGCCGGGCCGCTGCCGGTGGGCCTCGCCGCCACCGCGCTGCTGCCGCTGGCGATGCTGGCCCTCGGGTTGGCCGGTGACCGGCTGGCGGCACTGTTCGGCTTCGCGCTGCTCTGGGGCGTGGCGAACGGGATGATGCTCATCATCCGCGCGACCGGCGTGGCGGAGTTCCTCGGCGCCGAGGGTTACGGTCAGATCTCCGGCGCGCTGGCGACCGCGACCGTGCTGCCGCGCACGGCGGCGCCGCTCGCCGTGGCGCTGATCTGGGAGGGCGCGGCCGGCTACGCGCCGGTGCCCTGGCTGTTCGCGGCGCTGGGCGTGGTCGGCGTCGCCGCCTTCGCCGTGGCGGCCTCGGACCGCCCCGGCCCGACAAGGTGACGCATGGAGCCGTAGAGCGAGACCAGCCGCTCGAACTCCGCCGCGTCGTGGAAGGCGCAGCGGCCGGCGCCGAAGGCGCGCGCCACCTCGCGGCAGAAGCGCGCGGCCCCGTCCAGCGCGAAGGGCGGGTTGGCGCCCGTGGCGGAGCCGGCCACCACCGCCCGCGCCGTCAGCGCCACGCCGACCACCGGCGCGTCCGTGAGGGTCGCCGGCTGCATCATGGAGTTGATGTGCGCCACGCCGCTGGAATAGGGCGTGATGTCCTGCATGGTGACGGGCGCGACCACCGGCGGCTCGCCCGTGGCCCATTCCATGAGGCCGAGCAGGTCGGCGCTCGGCTTGAGTATCCAGCCCTCCTTGACGGAGGGCGTGACGGCGAAACCCGTGTGGTTGACGACACGGTTCGCGCGCGTCGCGTCCACCGCGAGCACGGCCTCCATCGCCGGGTCGAGTTGCGCCGCCAGCACGCGCTCGCGCGGCACCGGACAGGTCATCATCGGCGCCGGCTGGTGCGGGCGGGACAGGGCGCGCGGGCAGATGTGGGTGCTGACAATGACCCGGCCCGGCGGCGCGTCGCCCCACCCCGCCTCGCGCGCCAACGCCGCCGCGGCGGCGAGCGCCACCACCGCGCCGTCCGCGTCCGAGACGAGGCCCGGCCGCTCCGGCCGCAGCCCCGTGCCGCCCAGGACGCCGAGGATGCCGAGGCAGGGCGTCCCGGAGCCGATCTCGACGGTGACGACGTCCGTGCTCCCGCGCTCGGCGTCCAGCCGCTGGTGGCGCACCGAGGCCGGCCCGTGCCGCGCCACCCAGGCCGCGGCCGCCGCGCCGTCGGTGCGCGGGTCCTCCAGCAACTCGATCGCCTCGACCACTTGGCGCAGCATGGCGGCGGCGCCCGTCAGTCCAGGGTGATGCCGGTGTCGCGCACCGCGGCGGCCCAGCGCGCGCGCTCCGACGCCAGGAAGGCCGAGAACCCTTCCGCCGTGCCGCCCACCGGCTCTGCCGCGTTCTCCGCCAGCCACGCGGCCACGTCGGCGTCGCGCAGCACCTCGTTGGCGACGGCGTTCCAGCGGCGCAGCGCCGGCTCCGGCAAGCCGGCCGGGCCGAACAGCCCCTGCCAGGACGAGACCTTGACGCCCGGCACCCCGATCTCGGCGAAGGTCGGCACGTTCGGGGCGCTGCGCGAGCGCGCGGCGGTGGACACGGCCACGGCGCGGAATCGCCCTTCGCGCAGCAGCGCCAGCGAGCCGGCGAGGTTGTCCACGTAGAGCCGGACGCGCCCGCCCATCAGGTCGGCGAGCCCCGCGGCGCCGCCCCGGTACGGCACGTGCTGCAGGCGCAGCCCGAGCGCGCGCGACAGCAGCGCCCCCGTGAAGTGGTTGGAGGTGCCCACGCCCGGCGAGCCGTAGGGCTCCTCCGGGTTGGCGCGCATCCAGGCGAGCAGCGCCGCGGGCTCCGCCGGCGAGTCCAGGTGCGCCAGCAGCACGTTCGGCTGGTCCACGAGGCGCAGGATCGGCGAAAAGTCCCGCGCGGCGTCGTAGGGCATCTTCGCCCCGAGCAGCGCCGGGTTGATGGCGTGCGGCCCGATCGGCCCGAGGCCGACCGTGTGCCCGTCCGGCTGCGCCTTGGCCAGCGCCTCCATGGCGATGTTGCCGCCCGCGCCCGGCCGGTTCTCCACCACCACGGGCTGGCCCAGCAGCCTGCCGAGCGGCTCCGCGAGGCGGCGGGCGAGCGCGTCGGCGGAGCCGCCGGGCGGGAAGCCGAGCAGCAGGCGCACCGGCCGGTCCGGGCGCCACTCGGCTTGAGCGGCGGCAGGGCCGGCGGCACCGGCGAGCGCCGCGGCCAACACGAGGCGGCGCGGCGCCATCCCAGTCCTAGCCACGTGCCGGACCGGTGGCCGCCGGCACGCCCCGCCTCCGGGGCGTCAATGCGAAACTCGCCCGTGGTAGGCGCGCAGGGTGCCGCCGCCCCCGACGGAAAGCGAGTTGCCCGCCCCGTCGCTGCAAGCGACGGCGGCGGCGGCCGGCAGGAGCAGCAGTGCCGTATGGCGCATCCGGATCACCGCCGGCCCGCTGCCTCAGCGGTCGCGCGCGACGTTGCCACCCACGCCGCCCCCGACGTAGGCGCCGCTGGCCCCGCGCGTGCCGCGCTCAGCGCAAGCCGCGGCGGCGAGGGTTGCGAGCAGAAGCGCGGCGGCGAGGAGGTGGCGCATGGCGGTCAGGCCCTGTCGTTGAGGTGGCACGCGCTGGTGTGGCCCGGCGCCACCGGCTTCAGCGCCGGGCGCTCTACGCGGCAGCGGTCGAAGGCGTGGGGGCAACGCGGATGGAAGTGGCAGCCGGGGGGCGGGTTCAGCGGCGACGGAATCTCGCCCTTCACCCCGGCGAAGGCGCGCTTGCGCGTCTCGATGCGCGGCACCTCGGACAGCAGCGCCTGGGTGTAGGGGTGGTTGGCGCGGCGGAACACCTCCTCCGCCGGCGCGGCCTCCACCACGCGGCCCAGGTACATGATGACCACCCGGTCCGACAAGTGCTCCACCACGCCGAGGTCGTGCGAGATGAAGAGGTAGGTGAGGTCCAGCTCCCGCCGCAGCTTCATGAACAGGTTCAGGATCTGCGCCTGGATGGAGACGTCGAGCGCCGCCACCGCCTCGTCGCACACCAGGAAGTCGGGCCGCACCGCGAGCGCCCGCGCGATGCCGATGCGCTGCCGCTGGCCGCCGGAGAACTGGTGCGGGTAGCGGCGGCGGAAGGCCGGGTCGAGGCCCGCGCGTCGCATCTGCTCGTCCACGTAGGCGTCCAGGTCGCGGCGGCTGGCGATGCCGTGGAACGCCGGCGCCTCGCCGATGATGTCCGCGACCTTCAGGCGCGGGTTGAGCGAGGACATCGGGTCCTGGAAGATCATCTGCGTGCGCAGCTTCGCCTCGCGCGCATCGGTTCCGTTGAGGCTCCGCAGGTCGCGCCCGCGCCACAGGATGGCGCCGTCGCTCGGCGGCAGGATGCCGGCCACCATGCGGCCGAGGGTGGATTTGCCGCAGCCGCTCTCGCCGACCAGCCCGACCACCTCGCCCTTGGCGATGGAGAGGTCCACCCCGTCCACCGCGTGGACCACCTCTTCCCTCACCGGCGCGCCGAGGCGCCGAGCCACCTTCGCCGCGAGGTCGAGCCCGCGGGAGAAGCGGCGAGACACGCCGCGCAGTTCCATGACGGGCGGGCGCGTTGCCAGCCCCGCACCCGGCGTCTCCTGGACCGCCGACGCGCTCATGCCGCCACCGCGTCCGTGTTGTAGGGATGGATGCAGCGCGCGAAGCGGCCGGGCCGGTACTCCGCCATCGGCGGCGGCTCGGCGCAGCGCGGCTCGGCGCGCGGGCAGCGGGAGCGGAAGGCGCAGCCTTCGGGCAGGTTCAGGAGGGAAGGCGTCATGCCGGGGATCTGGCGTAAGGGCTCGCCGCGACGGTTGCGGCTGGGCACGCTGCCGATCAGGCCGACCGTGTAGGGGTGGAACGGCGCGTCCAGCACCTCGTCCACCGGCCCCTGTTCCACCACGCGGCCGGCGTACATCACCGCGATGTCGTCCGCGAGGCCGGCGACCACGGAGAGGTCGTGCGTGATCCAGATCAGCGCCGTGCCGGTCTCGCGGCAGAGCTTCTGCGCCTCGGCGAGGATCTGCCCCTGGATGGTCACGTCGAGCGCCGTGGTCGGCTCGTCGGCGACGATGAGGTCGGGCTTGTGCAGGAGGGCGATGGCGATGGCGACGCGCTGGCGCATGCCGCCGGAGAACTGGTGCGGGTAGCTCTTCAGGCGCTCGTCCGGGCTCGGGATGCCGACCTGGCCGAGCGCGTCGCGCGCGCGCTGCCGCGCCTCCTCGCGGCCGACCTTGGCGTGCGCCTGCACCGTCTCGATCATCTGCGTGTCGATCCGCAGGACCGGGTTCAGCGTCATCATGGGGTCCTGGAAGATCATGGCTATGCGGTTGCCCCGCAGGTCGCGCATCCCCTCCTCGGACAGCTTGGCGAGGTCCTGCCCCTTGAAAAGGATGTGCCCGCCGACGATCCGCCCCGGCGGGTCCACCAGCCCCATGATGGAGAAGCCGGTGACGGACTTGCCGGAGCCGCTCTCGCCCACAAGCCCCAGCACCTTGCCCCGATCCACCGCGAACGAGACGCCGTCCACCGCGCGGACCACGCCGGCGCGGGTGAAGAAGTGGGTCCGGAGGTCCCGGACCTCCAAGGTCGCGGTCAACGCTTGAGCCTCGGATTCAGCACGTCGCGCAGGTGGTCGCCGACGAGGTTGATGGAAACGATCGTCACCAGCAGCGCGATGCCCGGGTAGAAGCTGATCCAGTATTTGCCGGAGAGCATGTACTCGTAGCCGTTGGCGATGAGCAGGCCGAGCGAGGGCTCGGTGATCGGCACGCCGAGGCCGAGGAACGACAGGGTCGCCTCCAGCGCGATGGCGCGCGCCACCTGCATGGTGCCCACCACGATCAGCGGCGGCAGGCAGTTCGGCAGAAGGTGGCGGAAGATGACGCGCCGCGTCGGCAGGGCGAGGCACTGCGCCGCCTCGATGTACTCCCGCCGCCGCTCCACCAAAGCGGTGCCGCGCACGGTGCGGGCGTAGTAGGCCCATTCCACCAGGACGAGCGCGATGACGACGTTGAGGACGCCCTTGCCGAGGACAGCCAGGATCATCAGCGCCGCCAGGATCGCCGGGAAGGAGAGCTGGAGGTCCACCAGGCGCATGATGGCGCTGTCGGTCCGCCCGCCCGCGTAGGCGGCCAGCATGCCGAGGGAGGCGCCGACCATGCACGCGATCACGGCCGATCCGGCGCCGACGATGAGGCTGATCCGCAGCCCGTACATGATGCCCGAGAGCATGTCCCGGCCCTGGTCGTCCGTGCCGAGCCAGTGGGTGAAGCCGGCGCCGCCGACGCTGCCCGGCTCCAGCCGGCTGTCCATGATGTCGAGCTGCGCGAGGTCGTAGGGGTTCTGGGGCGCGATCCAGGGCGCCAACACGGCGATGAGCACGATGGTCGTGAACACCGCCAGCCCCGCCAAGGCGAGGCGGGACGCGGCGAACTCCGAAACGAAGCGCTGGAACGGCGTTTCGACCCGGGGCGGCGCCGGCGGCGTGGGCGCAGCCTGGGCGGCGGAAGGGGCTGTGGTGGTGCTCATGCGCCCTTGGCCTCCAGCCGCACCCGCGGGTCGAGTACCGAATAGGTGAGGTCGACCACGAGGTTGATGACGATGAACATGAGCACGATGATCATCAGGTAGGCGACGATCACCGGCCGGTCGAGCACGTTGATGCTGTCGATGATGAGCTTGCCCATGCCCGGCCAGGCGAAGATGCTCTCCGTCACGACCGAGAAGGCGATGGTGCCGCCGAATTCCAGCCCCACCACCGTCACCACCGGGATCATGATGTTCTTCAACACGTGGACCGCGATCACCCGGCGCGGCGAAAGGCCCTTCGCCCGGGCGAACTTCACGAAGTCCATCAGCATCGTCTCGCGCACCCCGGCGCGGGTCAGGCGGATCACGAGGCTGATCTTAAACAGGCTCAGGTTCACCGCCGGCATGACCATGTGCGCCAGGCCGTCCGCGGTCAGGAAGCTCCAGCGCATCCCGAGCACCTCCACCGTCTCGCCCCGCCCGGTGGAGGGGAGCCAGCCGAGTTGCACCGCGAACACCAGGATCAGCATCAGCCCGACCCAAAAAGTCGGCAGCGAGAAGCCGAGGATGCTGGCCGCCATGACGCCCTTGCTGACAGGGCTCTCCGGCTTCAGCCCGGCGTAAAGGCCGAGCGGGACGCCGATGATGAGCGCCACCACCGTGGCGCCGACCGCCAGTTCCAGCGTCGCCGGCATCCGCTGGAGGATCAGCTTCAGCGCCGGCTCATTGAACACGAAGGAGCGGCCGAGGTCGCCTTGCAGCGCCCGGCCGAGGAAGGTGAAGTACTGCTGCCAGAGCGGCCGGTCGAGGCCGAACGCCCTGATGGCCCGCTCGCGCTCGAACTGGTCGGCGTCCGGGCTGATGAGGATCTCCACCGGGTCGCCGATGGCGTAGACGCCGATGAAGACGATGACGGACATCGCCAGCACCACGCCGGCGGCCTGGATCAGCCGCCGCAACAGGTAGACCGTCACCGCGCCGCCGCCGCAGCGGCCGGGCGCACGTCCTGCGCCCGGGTCAGCTCATCCACGCGCGCGGTGTGCTGGAAGCCCCGGCGCGCCGCCCAGATGTTGGTCTGGATGTGCAGCGGGATGACGGCCACGTCCTCCATCGCCATCCGCATGGCCGCGACCACCATCTGCTCGCGCTTCTCCCCGTCCATCTCGGTGTTGGACCGCTCGAGCAGCGCGTCCACCTCCGGGTTCGAGTAGCGCCCTCGGTTGGAGGCGCCCCAGCCGCGCTCGCGGCTGTAGGTGGCGATGATGTTGCGCAGCGGGTGCGAGCCGTCCGGGTTCGAGCCCCAGCCGATCAGGAAAGCCGAGTACTCCTGCCGGCTCGCGCGGCCGACGAAGACGGACCAGGTCTGCGCCTCGACCGTCGTGCGGACGCCCACGCGGGTCCACATCTGGCCGATGGCCTGGATGATGCGGGCGTCGTTGATGTAGCGGTCGTTCGGGCCGTTGAGCTGGATCCGGAAGCCGTCGGGGTAGCCGGCCTCGGCGAGCAGCCGCTTCGCCCCGTCGGGGTCGTAGCGGGGGGCTTCGAGGCCAGGAACATAGCCGTAGACGCCCTCCGGCAGGAATTGGCCCGCGGGCGTCGCCGCCCCCTCCATGACGCGCTCGGCGATGGCTTGGCGGTCGATAGCCATCGAGAGGGCGCGCCGCACCCGAACGTCCTTCAGCGGGTTGCGGCCGAGCGGCTGGCCGTCGTTGCCTGTGACGAAGGGGGAGTTCTCGTCCGTCCCCCGCAGGTGGTCCAGCCCGAGGAACACCAGCCGTAGGCCCACCACCTCCGACAAGGCCACCCGCTGGTCGCGCCGCAGCTTCGCCACGTCGGTCGTCGGCACCTGGTCGATCAGGTCCACGTCGCCGGCCAGCAGCGCGGCGGTGCGCGCCGCGTCGTTGGTGACCATGCGGTAGTTCACGCGCGCGAAGGCGGGCTTGTCGCCCCAGTAGCCGTCGAAGCGCTCGAACTCTATGCGGTCGCCCTGGCGGTGCGACACCACGCGCCAGGGCCCGGTGCCCACCGCGGCGCGGCCGGAATTGAAGTCCTCCGTCGAGGCGTTCTCGTGCGTCTCCTTGTCCAGCACGCGCACGTTCGTCATGTCGAGCGGCACCAGCGGGTAGGGCTCGGCGGTGTGGAAGCGGACGGTCAGCGGGTCCACCACCTCCACGCGCTTGATCGGCCGCGAATACACCGCGAAGGAGGACGGGCTGTTCGGCACGTTCGGCAGCCGCGCCAGGGTGAAGGCCACGTCCTCGGCCGTGAACGGATTGCCGTTGTGGAAGCGCACGTCCGGCCGCAGCTTGAACTCCCACACCGTCGGCTCGACCGCCTTCCACTCCACCGCGAGGCCCGGGACCTGCCGCGACTGCGCGTCGGTGTTCACCAGCCGGTCGAACACCATGTCCGCGACCGCGTTGTTGGGCGAGAGCTGGTGGTAGTGCGGGTCGAGCGACGTGACCGGCGCCGCCACCGCCACCGTCAGGGCCGCGCCCGCCGCGGGCGCCGGCGGGGTCTGCGCGGCGGCGGGCGCGGCCGCCGCAATGGCGAAAGCGGCGGCGAAACCCGCCGCCCTGGCGATGCCTTTCATTGTCGTCCCCGAAGCCGATCCGCCCTGCGGTCTAGCAGCCGGCCCGTGGGGCGCCTAGTTCGCCGCCCGCCGGCCCCGGGGTCGTGATGCCGGGCCCGGTTTTGCCGGCGGCGCGGCGGCCGCTAGGGTCCCGCGCCACCGCCGAGCCGAGGAGCCCCGGATGCCGAAGCCTTCCCTGTCCCGCCGCAGCCTGGCCGCCGCCGCCGTCTTGGCGCTGGGTTCGGCCGCAGCCGCCCCAGCGGCGGCGCAGAACCTGACCATCGGCATCGGCGGCTCGCCCACCTCGCTCGACCCGCACTTCTACAACGCCTCGCCCAACATCAGCCTGACCATGCACATCTTCGACCGGCTGGTGGAGCAGGACGCCCGCGCCCGGCTCCACCCCATGCTGGCCGAGAGCTGGAAGGCCGTGTCCGAGACGGTGTGGGAGTTCAAGCTGCGGCCCGGCGTGAAGTGGCACGACGGCCGCGACTTCACCGCCGAGGACGTGGCCTTCACGGTCGCCCGCGTCCCCGACGTGCCGAACAGCCCCGCCACCTTCGCGGGCTTCGTGCGCGCCATACAGCGCGTGGAGGTGGTGGACCCGCTGACCGTCCGCTTCCACACCGCCGCGCCGCACCCGCTGCTGCCGGTGGACCTCGCCTCCTTCCAGATCGTGTCGAAGCACGCCGGCGAAGGCGCCTCGACGGAGGACTACAACAGCGGCAAGGCCGCGATCGGCACCGGGCCCTACCGCCTGTCCTCCTACCGCGCCGGCGACCGCACCGAATTCGTCCGGAACGACAACTACTGGAAGGGCCCCGAGCCCTGGGCGCGGCTGTCCTACCGCTTCATGGCCAACGACGCCTCCCGCACCGCCGCGCTGCTGGCCGGCGACGTGGACATGATCGACCAGGTTCCGTCCAACGACCTCGCCCGGATGAAGCGCGACCCGCGCGTCACCGTGTCCGAGATCCAGGGCCTGCGCCTGATCTATCTCGTGCCCGACTACTCGCGCGGCGAGGGCACGCCGCCGGTCTTCGTCACGGACAACGACGGCAAGCCCCTGCCCAAGAACCCCTTCCTCGACCCCCGCGTGCGCCGCGCCATGTCGGTCGCCATCAACCGCGACGCCCTGGCCGAGCGCGTGATGGAAGGCACCGCCAAGCCGAACGGGCAATGGCTGCCGGAAGGCGTGTTCGGCTACAACCCGGAGGTGCGCGTGCCGCCCTTCGACCCGGACGGCGCCAAGCGGATGCTGGCCGAAGCCGGCTATCCGAACGGCTTCCGGATGACGCTCACCACGCCCAACGACCGCTACCCGAACGACGCCCGCACCGCGCAGGCCGTGGCGCAGATGTGGACGCGCATCGGCGTGCGGACGGAGGTGGACGCGATCCCCTGGGCCGCCTACTCCGCCCGCGCGGCGCGGCAGGAGTTCAACATGCGGCTCGTCGGCTGGGGCAGCTCGACCGGCGAGGCGAGCTACATGCTCGTCAATATCTTCGGCACCTTCGACCGCGAGCGGCGCTGGGGTTCGGCCAACAATTCGCGCATCTCCGACCGCGAGTTGGACGCGCTGACGGAGCGCGCCTCCTCCATCCTCGACGACGAGAAGCGCGAGGCGGCCCAGCGCGAGGCGGTGAAGATGGCGACGGACCGCACGCTGGTGATTCCGCTCTTCCAGCTCGTCAACTCCTGGGCGCTCCGCAAGGGCTTGACCTACGACGCGCGGATGGACGAGCGGACGGTGGCCATGGGCGTGCGGCCCGCGCGGTAGCGCCGGCCTTCCCGATCACTCCTCCGTCGCCGGCGCCACGGGAAGGATCGCGCTCTCCTTCACCGTGGCGAGCGCGACCAGCGTCTCCAGCCTTTGCACGCCGGGCAGCGGCCGCAGTTCCTCGTTGAGGAAGGCGTCCAGCGCCGCGAGGTCGGAAACGCGGAGCTTGAGCAGGTAGGTCCAGGGGCCGGTGACGGCGTGGCACTCCAACACCGCTTCCTCTCCCCTGACTCGGTCGCGGAAGGCGGCGTCGTCCCGCCCCGGCGCCACCGACACCAGCGCGTGCGCCAGGAGAGGGCAGCCCACCTCGGCCGGGTCGAGGTCCGCGCGCCAAGCGCGGATCACGCCCCGCTCCTCCAGGCGCTTCACGCGTTCGGCGGTGGCGGACACGGACAGGCCGGCGACCTTCGCCAGCTCGGCGAGGCCGGAACTGCCGTCCTGCTGCAAGGCGACGACGATGTTCCGGTCTATCTCGTCCATGGCCGGAGCTTATGCGGCCCGGCTGGGTTTGTGAAAGAGGAGCGCGGCGCCGGGGTCCGGCGCCGCGCCCCGCCCGTCAAACGTAGTGCTCGGCCAGCGGTTTGAAGCCGTTGAAGAACTGGCTGGCGTAGCTGGTGACGTAGGCGCCCGTCGCCAGCAGCTCCACCCGGTCGCCTGCGTCGAGCGAGAGCGGCATGCGGTAGTTCGACTTCTCGTACAAGGTGTCCGTGCTGTCGCAGGTCGGCCCCGCGATGGTGACGGGCCCTTCCGCCTCGCCGTCGCGCGGCGTGCGGAAGGCGTACTTGATCGCCTCGCCCTCCGTCTCGGCCAAGCCGCCGAAGCGCCCGATGTCGAGGTAGACCCAGCGCACCGGGTCGTCCTTCGCCTTGCGCGACACCAGCACCACCTCGGCGCTGACCACGCCCGCGTCGCCCACGATGAAGCGGCCCGGTTCCACCAGGATGTCCGGCAGAGCGTTGCCGAAGTGCTCCGCCATGGCGCCCATGATGGCGGCGCCGATGTCGTCGATCTCCGGCACCTCCTGGCGATAGCGCACGGGGTAGCCGCCGCCGAGGTTGACCATGCGAACCTTCACGCCGGCGTCGCGCAGGTCGGTGAAGAGCATGGCGACCTTGGCGATCGCCGCCTCGTAGGCCGCGGTGTTCACCTGCTGGCTGCCGACGTGGAAGGACAGGCCGAACGGGTCCAGGCCGAGTTCGCCGGCCAGCACCATCAGCTCGCGCGCCATCTCGACCTCGCAGCCGAACTTGCGCGAGAGCGGCCACTCGGCCCCGTCGTTGCCGACCAGGATGCGGCAGTAGACGCGCGAACCCGGCGCGGAGCGGGCGAGCTTGCGCAGCTCGGGCTCCGAATCGAAGGCGAACATGCGCACGCCGCGCCCGTAGGCCGCGCGGATGGCGCTCTCCTTCTTCACGGTGTTGCCGTAGCTGATGCTCTCGGGCGCCGCGCCGGCCTCCAGGCAAGCCTCGACCTCCTCGAAGCTCGCAGCGTCGAAGCAGGAGCCGAGGCCCACCAGCCGGTCGAGCACGGGCGCGGCCGGGTTGGCCTTGACGGCGTAGTAGATGCGCGCGAGCGGCATCGCCGCCTTGAGCCGGCGGTAGTTCTCCTCCACCCGGTCGAGGTCGAGCACGAGGCAGGGCGTCGCGGGCGCGGAGTCGCGCAGAAAGGCCGAGAGTTTGGGGGTCATCGCGCCGCCCTCCAAAGACAGAGGACCAACCCCCTCTGCCGGGAGGCGGCCCCAAGTTGACGAAACGGTCGAACGAACCAGCGACCAAGTGGGCCGCCCGGCTTGCGCCGGACGGGGTTGCCAGAACGCTTGACGTCGTTGCGTAAACCTTGCGCCGCGGTGACCCGTTTATTCTGCGCCTCCCATGAGCGCGCCGGGTTCCGTGGGCCTGGGGCCAGAGGCACGTGCGTACTGCGTCTGAGAGCGCATATATGCCCCTCCGGCCGGGACGCAAAGAGGAATTGCGGCTCCGGCCGAAAATTTTTCCTGGGGCTCCGACGGTGGCCGGAATCTAACCCTGGTGACAAGGAAGGTTCCCGGCTGAACCCCGCGTCGGATCGTGCTTTCGCCGGGAAACGACCTGTTCACAGGAGGCCCCGCGGCGGTCAGGCGTACATGGCGCCGTACTCCACGAACGGCGCGATCTTCGCCGTCATCTCGGCGCTGCCCGCGAAGCCCAGCGCCACGCCGGCCCGGCTGTCGATCCCGGCGTCGAGCACCGAGGTGAAGTGGGCCAGCCCGCCCGCGTCCGCCTGGCGGTCCAGCGCGGTGCGGTAGAGCTGCTCCACGAAGTGCTGGTTGGACAGGCCCCCGAAACGCGCCTGGAACTCGGGCGAAGACGCCAGGCTGGCGATCAACTCGTTCTGGGCAAGGCCGAACTCGCGCGCGTTCGTCCAGTTCACCAAACCCCCGGCGTCCGGCAGCCGGTCGAGGACGGCCGCGTAGGCGCGGACCACGTCCACCGCGTCCTCGTTAGCGAACCACATCCCGCCTTTGAAGGCCGCCTCCGTCTTCCCCTTGTTCTCGGCCGTTTCCGCGAAGCCGTGCAGCACGCCGCCGCGGCCGCCGCCGGCATGGATCGCGTTGGCCCAGTAGTTCACCTCCAGCCTCTCCGTCGGGGCCGGGGGGCGGTCGAGGACGTTCCGGTAGAGTTCGGTCACGAAGGCGGTGTCGCTCAGCGCGTCGTAGCGGGCGGCGAACTCCGCCGAGGCGGCGAAGCGGTTGGCGACCTCGGCCACGGTCGCCGTGCCGTCCTGCAAGGCGTCGGCCCAGTGGGAGAAGCCCGGGGCGTCCGGCTGGCGGTCGAACGCGGCGATGTAGAGGCGGTAGAGCTGGCCCGCCTCGCCGTTCGGGTCGAGGGCGAGGCTTCCGTCCACGAAGCCGACCGTCTCCACCCCGTAAAAGCTGTCCATGCCCTCGGTCGTCGCGATGGTGCCCTGCGGACCCTCAGCGCCCTTGGCCTGCGCGACCGCCGCCTGCTGCCGCAGCACCGGGGTGTACAGGGTGTCGTCGCCCGCGCCGCCGAACACCGCGTCGCTGCCCGAGCCGGACACCACGTGGTCGTCCCCGTCGCCCGTGGCGATGTAGTCGCCGTCGCCGTTGCCGTAGACGATGTCGCGGCCGGAGATCCCGATGATCGTGTTCGCTTGGTCATTGCCTGTGGTGACCAGCGAACCGTTCGGCCCCTGCGACCAGCGGATCGGCAAGGTCATCTTCATCTCGGGCGTGCCATAGATGTGCTGCACCGCGGCGACGTCGAACGGCCCGATGCCCCAGAGCCCGCCCTTGTCCAGGTAGGACATGACGGTGTTCTTGTTGTTGTCCTCGCTGACCTTGAGCACCGGGTCGCCTTGGAACGGGTGCTTCAACCCGATGGCGTGGCCTATCTCGTGCAGCGCGGTCCAATAGCCCTGCGTGCCCGGCTGAAGGGTGGCCCCGGCGTAGGCGGGCCGGTTGAAGACGATGTTGAAGCCGTAGGGGTCGTCGTTGGGCATCGCCACGCCGAGCAGGTCGTAGACGTCCACGCTCTCCATGAGGAAGCGGATGCCGTCGAACGACCAATCGTCGGGGTCGGACACCTCCACGAACGTCAAGCCGCTGACCTGCTCCCACGCGCCGAGCGCCTGCCGGATGCTGGCCTTCTGGACCTCGCTCAGAGGCTGGCCGGACGTGGCGTCGAAACCGGGCCGGGCGGGGTCGTCGTCGTCCCGCGCGTAGTTCGACATGGCGCGCGTGGCGAAGGTGTAGGTCACCGCCGCCGGGATGCCCACCTGGGGGTCGTTCCAATCGTCGCCGCGCAGCAGGGTCCAGAACCGGGGGCCCGTCCACCCCGGCTCCTCGGGCGGAGCGGCGCTGGAGATGCTGCCTGGCGGGTCAGGGACCTTGGGCGGGTCGGGCACATAGTAGGTGCGCCCCCATGCGGACACCGGATCGTCCGGCGACTGCCCCATGCAAAATCCGCAGTAACAACGCATCCCGGTGAGTTCTTGCTCGGATGACATCGCGGGCTCCCCTGGCCGGCGGCACCCTATCAATTCTGCTTGAACAATAAAAACGTTTTCGCACCAAGGGGCGCTTGCGCGCCGCCCCGCTCCGCGCTCCCTTCCCGGCCGCATGGACCAGCCCCCCGCCGCCCCCGCCGGACCCGCCGCGATCCGGGCGGAGATCCTCCGACAAACCTCCGCCCGCGGCCCCGACCGCTCCATCTGCCCGAGCGAGGTCGCGCGCGCCCTCGCCGGCGGGGACGACGGCCCGTGGCGCCCGCTCATGGCGCCGGTGCGGCGCGCGGCGGCCGAACTCGCCCGCGCCGGGCGGATCGACATCCTCCGCAAAGGCAAGCCGGTGCCGCCGGAGGCGATGCGCGGCGTGATCCGCCTGCGCGCCGCCCCCGCCGCCGCCTCGACGGGCGAATGAGCGCCCCGCTCGCCGCCCTGCTCGGCCGCAAGGCCGAAGGGCTGCCGCCGCCCGAGCCGGTGGACTTCCGTTCGCTCGTGCTGCCGCGCTCGCCCAACACCTGCCTCGCGGCGCCGGCCGGGGCGCACCCGGCGGCGCACCTCGCCACGCCGCCTTTGCCGGCGGGCGCGGCCGCCGCGTGGCCGGTGCTGCGGCGCTTGGGGCAGCGCTTCCCCAACACCTACCCCTTGGCCGAGTGGCCGGAGCGCCGGCAGGCGCAATGGGTGGAGCGCTCCCCCAGGCTGGGCTTCCCGGACGTGATCGCCGCGGAGTTGGAGGAAGGGCCGGGAGGCGCCGCGGGGCTGTTCCTGTATTCCCGCAGCTTGTTCGGGTGGTCGGACCTCGGGGTGAACCGGCGGCGGGTACAGGCGTGGATAGAGGCTTTGGACGCCGCGCTCCGCGCCCGTTGACGCCCCGTCCCGCCTTCCCAGCCCACCAGGAGTCCCCCGCCCGATGCGCCGTCTCGGCCCTTCCTTGCGCGACGCGTGGCGCCTCGCGGCCCCTTACTGGCGCAGCGACGAGCGCGGGCGGGGCCTCCTGCTGCTCGCCGCGGTGGTGGGGCTGAACCTTTCGACGGTCGGCCTGGACGTGCTGATCAGCTACTGGAACCGCGAGTTCTTCAACAGCATCCAGGAGCGGGACGAGGCGGCCTTCTTCGACCTGCTGCTGTGGGGCCGGCGGACGGAGAGCGGGCCGATGCCGGGCTTCGTCTGGATCGCCGCGGTCTACGTCGGCGTCGCGGTCTACGCCGTGTACCTCCAACAGGCCTTGCAGATCCGGTGGCGGCGCTGGATGACCCGCGAGTACCTAGACGGCTGGTTGGCCGACCGCGCCTACTACCGCATCGCGCTGACGGACGCCGGCACCGACAACCCGGACCAGCGCATCGCCGAGGACCTCCGCATGTTCGTGGACGAGACGCTCGACCTCGGCCTCGGGCTGATGCGCTCCGTCCTCACCCTGGCGAGCTTCGTCGTCGTGCTCTGGGGCCTGTCCGGGGCGCTGGAGGTCTTAGGCGTCTCGGTACCCGGCTACATGGTCTGGGTGGCGCTGCTCTACGCGGCGGCTGGCACGTGGCTCACGCACCTGATCGGCCGGCGCCTGATCGGCCTCAACTTCGTCCGGCAGCGGGCGGAGGCGGACTTCCGCTACGCCCTGGTGCGGTTCCGCGACAACGTGGAAGGGGTCGCGCTGCACGCCGGCGAAGCGGGCGAGAAGCGCGGGCTGCTGGACCGCTTCGGCGTCCTCACGGGCAACTGGTGGGAGATCATGGTCGCCACCAAGCGCCTGATGCTCTTCACCACCACCTACGGGCAGGCTGCCGTGGTCTTCCCCTTCCTGGTCGCCGCGCCGCGCTACTTCAGCGGCGCCATCCCGCTGGGCGGCCTCACGCAAACGGCCGACGCCTTCTCACAGGTGCAGGTTTCGCTGTCCTGGTTCGTGGACAAGTACCGGAACCTGGCCGAATGGCGCGCGACGGTGCAGCGCCTCGCCGGTTTCCAGGACGCCATCGCGGCCGCGCGGGCCGCCGCGGCGGGGGGCGCCGGGCCGCGCGCGGAGCAGGGGCAAGGGCCGGACCTCGCGTTCGAAGGCCTCACGCTGGCGCTGCCGGACGGGCGGGTGCTGGTCGAGGACGCGTCGGCGCGCGTTTCGCCGGGCGAGGCCGTGCTCGTCACCGGCCCCTCGGGCACCGGCAAGTCCACCCTGTTCCGCGCGGCGGCCGGCATCTGGCCCTTCGGAGCCGGGCGCATCCGCCTGCCCGCCGGGGCGCGGGCGCTGTTCCTGCCGCAGCGGCCCTACCTCCCGCTCGGCACGCTGCGGCGCGCCCTCTGCTACCCGGCGGAGGCGGCCGCGGTGCCCGACGAGGCCGCGCGGGCGGCGCTGCGCGACGCCGGCCTCGGCCACCTCGAATCCCGGCTGGACCAGGAAGACGCCTGGGACCGTCGCCTGTCGGGGGGCGAGCAGCAGCGCGTGGCCCTGGCTCGCGCGCTGCTGCTCAAGCCCGACTGGCTGTTCCTGGACGAAGCGACGGCGAGCCTCGACCCCGAAGGGGAGGCCGCGTTCTACGCCTCGCTGCGGGAAAGGCTGCCGGACGCGACGATGGTCTCCATTGCGCACCGCCCGGCGGTGGCCGAGTACCACAACCGCGCGCTTCGGCTGCGCGACCGGAAGCTTGTGGAGGCGAAGGCTTGAGCTTTCATCGGGAACGGAAGCTTGTGGAGGCGAAGGTTTGAGCTTTCATCGGGAACGGCCCGGCCGCCGCGCCGCGGTCGCCGCGTGGCTGTCGTCCGCCCTGCTCGCCGCGGGCGCTGGCGGGGCGGCCGCGCAGCGATCCGCCTCGCCGGACGGCTTCGATTGGCGCGGCGGGGAGCCGACCCTGACGGCCTTCGACGGCGGCTTCCGCCTGACGCCGGTGCTGCGGCTGGACGCCGACGCGGTGTCCTTCTTCGGCCAGGACCGGCCCGGCGGCTTCCGCAGCGGCGCCAACCTCCGCCGCGCCCGGGTCGGGGCGGAAGGCGGGATCGGGGGCGCCTTCGAGTACAGCTTCATCTGGGATTTCGGCGGCAGCGACCCGAACGATTGGAGTTCGATCTACGAAGCCCAGGTCGCCTACACCGGGCTCGGCTGGGGCACGGTCCGGCTCGGCGCTTTCAAGCTGCGGCACCTGCCCGAGTTCTCCGGCAGCTCCTTCGACCTGCCATTCCTGGAACGGGCGGCGATCAGCAACCTCGCGGCTTCCGTCGCGTCCGGCGACACCCGCGTCGCGCTCGGCTTCGAAACCCGGGGCGAACGGTGGGTGGGCAGCCTCTACGTGACGGACGGCGTCCTGTCCGAGCGCAACGACGGCGGGCAGCGCGGCGTGGCGGGGCGGCTGGCGGTGTTGGCGGTGGACCGGCCGGGGGCGCAACTCCAACTCGGCTTCAACGGCGCGTGGCGATTCGAGACCGACGGCCGCGGCCGCGCGAGCTTCGGCGACTACCCCGAATTGCGCGTGGACAGCCGCCAGTTCCTCGACACCGGCCCCCTCCGCGCCGACGCGGCCCACGCCGTCGGGCCGGAAGTCAACGCCCAACTCGGCCCGCTGGTGCTCGAGGCCGTCTGGCAGAGCCTCGGCGTGGACGCGCCAGCCGCGGGTGGCGGTGGAGACCGGCGCTTCGAAGGCTGGTACGTGCAGGGCATCCACCCCCTGCTCGGCCCGGGGCGGCGGCGCGACGCCCGCACCGGGGTTTGGGCCCGCCCCGGCGTTTCGGGCGAGGCGCTGGACCCCGCGGCGGGCCGGTTCGGCGCGCTGGAGATCGCCGGCCGCTACAGCACGGCCGACCTCCGCGACGGCTCGACGCGGGGCGGGCGCCAGCGCGTCTGGTCCGCCGCCCTCAACTGGTTCCCCAGGGACGACTTGAGGATCACCGCCCAGTACGCGAACGGCACCATTGATCTCAATGGCCGCGACCGCGACTTTCAGGCGGTCGGGCTGCGGATCGCGTTCAACCTTTGACGCGGGACCGCGGCGGCGCGGCGTTTGTTTGGTATGCTCGGCGACGGCGGCAAGAGGGAACCATGTTGGGCAGGGCCTGGGCGCTGGCAAAAGACACGGTGGAAGGGTTCATCGAGGACGAGGCGATGAGCCGCGGCGCCGCCGTCGCCTATTACACCATCTTTTCCATCGCGCCCCTGCTCCTGATCGCCACCGCGATGGCCGGCCTCTTCTTCGGCCAGAAGGCTGTCGAGGGCGCCGTCGCCGAGCAGTTGCAGGGCCTGCTAGGCCGGCCCGGCGCCGAAGCGGTGCAGGCGATGATCCAAGGCGCCGCCAACCCGGCCAGGGGCACGGTCGCCACCGCCATCAGCATCGCCACCCTGCTGCTCACCGCCAGCGGCGTGTTCGCCGAGTTGCAAGGCGCGCTCAACGTGATCTGGAAAGCGCCGCCGCCGAAGGGCGACACCATCACCCGGCTGCTGGTGGCCCGCGCCGCGGCGATCGGGCTGGTGGCGGCCACCGGCTTCCTGCTTCTGGTCTCGCTGGTGGTGAGCGCCGCCCTGGCGGCGGTGGCGACGTGGGTGGGCGGGTTGATGCCCGAGATGGCCACGCTGCTGGGCTGGGCGAACTTCGCCGTGTCGTTCCTGATGGTCACGCTGCTGTTCGGCGCGATCTACAAGTTCCTGCCGGACCGGCAACTGCGCTGGCGCGACGTGGCGGTCGGCGCGGCGGTGACGGCGCTGCTGTTCACCATCGGCAAGACGCTGATCGGCTGGTACATCGGCGGCACCGGCATCGCCAGCGCCTACGGCGCGGCGGGCTCGCTGATGGTGGTCCTGGTGTGGGTGTTCTACTCCTGCCAAGTGTTCCTGCTCGGCGCGGAGTTCACCAAGGCCTGGGCCGGCTTGAAGGGCAGCCCGGAGGCCCTGGCCGCGGGCGCCCGCTCGGCGGAGCAGATAGACGAGGAGCAGGCGGCGCGGCCTCGCCGCCGGCCCCGCCGCGAGCGCCGCCCCCGCCGCGACGGAGAAGCGGCCAGCCCGGCGGCGGTGGTCGCGCCCGCGGTCGGCGTCGCGGCGCTCGGCACGCTGCTGATGGACCTGCTGCGGCGGCGGCGGTAGGGCGGCGGCCTGCCGGCGGCGGCTGTTATGCGCCCACGGCCCTCCGGAACCCGGCGGCCCGACATGGTGTTTGGCGCCTGCCCTCAGGAACCGGACCCGCCATGGAAACCGCCAGCATCGTCGGCGCGCTCGCCACGATCTGCTCCACCACCAGCTTCGTGCCGCAGGCCTGGAAGGTGATCCGCACCCGCGACACCTCGGCCATCTCCAAGCGCATGTACGCCATCACGGTGACGGGCTTCTCGCTTTGGCTCGCCTACGGCCTGCTGCTCGGGCAGTGGCCCCTCATCGTCACCAACGGCATCTGCCTGGCGCTGTCGGCCTTCATCCTGGCGATGAAGGTGCTGCCCAAGCCGCAGAAGGAGGCGGTGGCGAACGCGCTGGACCCCACGGGCTGACCGGAAGCGCTTGACCGGCCCGGCCGCTGCCCGGCGGATGGGGCGGTGCCCGACTCGGAACGCCCACCGCCATCCCAGCCCGTCCTGTCCGCGCCGCCCGTGGGCCTGTTCGCCCTGGCCGGCTTCGCTACGGGCTCCGGGATGCGCCTGCTGGACCCGTTGCTGCCGTTGCTGGCGCGCGAGTTCGGCGTCACGGTTTCCGCCGTCGCGGGCTTGGTTGCGGGCTTCGTGGTGGCCTACGGCTTGGTGCAGATCGGGGCCGGGCCGCTCGGCGACCGCTTCGGCAAGGCCCGCGTGGCCTGCGGCGCGCTGCTGCTCTACGGCCTGTGCCTGCTCGGCAGCGCGGCGGCGTCCGGGCTGCCGATGCTGGTGGCGCTGCGCGCCGCCTCGGGCTTCTTCGCCGGCGCGGTGATCCCGCTGCTGATGGCCGAACTCGGCGACCGGGTGCCCTACGCCGAGCGGCAAGGGGTGCTCGGCCGCTTCATGACCGGCATGGTCATGGCGCAGCTCCTGGCCGGACCGGCGGCGGGAGTGCTGGCGGAGCTGGCCGATTGGCGCCTGCCCTTCCTGCTGCTCGGCCTGTTCGCGCTCGCGGTCGGCGGCGCTCTGGCGCGGCGGTTGCACGCGAAACGGCCGGACGCGGCGGGGACGGCGGCGCGCGGCGGCGGGAGAGGCTTCGGCTACGCCGCGCTGCTGCGGCGGCCCGCCGGGCGCCGGCTGATGGGCGTGGCCTTCCTGAACGGGTTCTTCCTGTTCGGCGGCGCCTTCGCCTTCTCCGGCGCATTCCTCGTCGAGGAGCTCGGCCGCAACGCCGCGGAGGCGGGGGCGGTGGTCGCGTGCTTCGGCCTCGGCGCCTTCGCCTACACCCGCCTCGCCCGCCTGCTGGTGCGGCGGCTCGGCGAGCGGCGCTTGCTGCTGGCCGGCGGCGTCGGGCTATCGGCCGGCCTCGGCGCGTTGGCGCTGGCGGGCGGGTGGGCGCAGGTGGCGGCGCTGCAAGCCGTGCTCGGGCTGGCGTTCTACATGTTCCACGGCGTGCTCCAAGTGCGGGCGACCGAAGCGCTGCCGGAGGCGCGCGGCACGGCGGTGGGGGCCTTCGCGCTGGCGCTGTTCCTCGGGCAAGGCGCCGGCTCCTTGGCGTTCGGCCTGGGGCTGTCCACGGTCGGCTACCGCGGCGCCTTCGCCGCGGCGGCCGCTGGCGTGCTGGCCCTGGCACTCTGGGCGCGCCGCGGGATGCGGTAGAAAGGCGCGGGAGACAACCGACCATGGACGAGTTGCACCTCGAAGACTTGGCCCCCGGCCAACGCTACGGTTCCGCCGGGCGGCTCACCGTGGGCGCGGACGAGATCACCGCCTTCGCCGGCCAATTCGACCCGCAGCCCTTCCACCTGGACGACGCGGCGGCGCGTAACAGCGTCTTCGGCGGCCTCGCCGCCAGCGGCTGGCACACGGCGGCGCTGACCATGCGGCTCCTGGTGGAGAGCGACTTCCGCCCCGCCGGCGGCATCGTCGGCGCCGGCATGGACGAGTTGCGCTGGCCCCGCCCGGTCCGCCCCGGCGACGAACTGCGCGTGGAGACCGAGGTGCTGGAGGTGCGCCCGTCCCGCTCGCGCCCGGAGCAGGGCATGGTCAAGGCGCGCACCACCACCTTCAACGGCCGCGGCGAGCCGGTGCAGGTGCTGGTGGCGAACCTGGTCGTGCCGCGGCGCGCGGGCGGCTAGAAAGGCGGCATGCCGGAGCACCACACGCCGCTCATCACGACAATCGCGGCCGGCTTGGTGTTGGCCTACGCCTTCGGCCTCCTCGCGCACCGCCTGCGCGTGCAGCCGCTGGTGGGCTACCTGCTGGCGGGCGTGCTGGTCGGTCCCTTCACGCCCGGCTTCATCGCCGACCAGGCGCTCGCCGCCGAACTGGCGGAGATCGGCGTCATCCTGTTGATGTTCGGCGTCGGGCTGCACTTCTCGCTGAAGGACCTCGTTTCGGTGGCCCGGGTCGCGGTGCCGGGCGCCCTCGGCCGCATCGTGGCGGCGACCCTGATGGGCATGGCGCTGGCCTGGGCGCTCGGCTGGGGCGTGGGCGCCGGGCTGGTGTTCGGCTTGGCGCTCTCGGTCGCCAGCACCGTGGTGCTCGTGCGCGCCTTGCAGGACCGGCGGATGCTGGACACCGAGCGCGGCCGCATCGCGGTGGGCTGGGTCGTGGTCGAGGACGTGGCCATGATCCTGGCGCTCGTGCTCCTGCCCGCCGTCGCCGCCGCCACCACGGCGGGCGGGGCGTCCGCCGGGCAGATCGCCCTCACCCTCGCGCTCATCCTGGCCAAGGTTTCGGCCTTCGTCGCGGTGATGCTGCTCGGCGGGCGGCGTCTGATCCCCTGGCTGATGCACTACACGGCGCACACCGGCTCGCGCGAGCTGTTCCGGCTCGCCGTCTACGCCGTCGCGCTGGGCGTCGCCTTCGCCGCGGCAAAGCTGTTCGGCGCGTCTTTCGCCCTGGGCGCCTTCTTCGCCGGCATGGTGCTGGGCGAGAGCCGGCTCAGCCAGCGCGCGGCGGAGGAGGCGCTGCCGCTGCGGGACGCCTTCGCGGTGCTGTTCTTCGTTTCCGTCGGCATGCTCTTCGACCCGGCGGTGCTGGCGGAGGCGCCGCTCGCCGTGCTGGCGACGGTGGCCGTCATCCTCGTCGGCAAGTCGGCGGCGGCGGTGGGGCTCATCCGCGCCTTCGGCTACTCGTGGGGCACCGCGTTCACCGTGTCGGCGGGCCTCGCGCAGATCGGCGAGTTCTCCTTCATCCTGGCGGGCCTCGGCGTGTCCCTCGGCATCCTGCCCGAGGAAGGGCGCGACCTGATCCTGGCCGGAGCGATCATCTCCATCATGCTGAACCCGTTCGCCTTCGCGCTGGTCGCGCGAGGGATGGCGGCGCGCGCGCGGCCCGCCGCGCCGCCCGCCACGGCGGCCCCCGCGCCTCCGCCCGAACCCGCCGCCGCAACGGAAGCGCCGCCTTCCGTCCCCGTGGCCCCGGCCGCCCCCGCCGAAGCGGAAGAGTTGGCCGTGACAACCCTCGCGGACCACGACGTGGTGGTGGGCTACGGCCGGGTCGGTTCGCTGGTCGGTGCCGGGCTGGTCGGCGCGGGGCGCCCGGTGCTGGTGGTGGAGGACCACGACGACGAGGCCGCCGCTGCGCGGCGGGACGGCGCCGAGGTGGTCGGCGGCAACGCGGCCGACCCGCGGGTGCTGGCCGCCGCGAACCTGCCGGCGGCGCGGCGAATGTTCGTCACCATCCCGGAAGCCTTCGAGGCCGGGCAGGTGGTGGAGCAGGCGCGCGCCGCCAACCCGGCGCTCGTCATCGTGGCCAAGGCGCAGTCGCGGGACGCCGCCGAGCACCTCCGCGCGCTGGGCGCCACCCTCATCGTGCTGGGGGAGCGCGAAATCGCCCGCCGCATGCTGGAGCGCGGGCTTGAGGCGGACCCGCCCGTCGCCCCCGCCGCGGCCGTGCCGGCGGACGGGTGAGCCCTGTTCAGCAGCGGGAGACGCGCCCCTCGGCGAAGTCCAGCAGGCAGGCGCCGTAGCGCTGGGTGAAGCGGGCATCCGCCCCGGCGCCGTGGCCTTCGAGCCCTTGCGGCCGGTCGAGGAACAGCAGGGCGCCCACCTGCCGCGGCGCGGCCAAGCTGCGGAAGATCTGGGCGCGGCCGTCCGGGTCCGGGTCGAATTCGTCGCCGACGAAGTTGGCGACCGCCACCCGCGCCTGCGGGCTGCGCGCCGCCTTCACCACCTGGCGCAGGTCGTCGAGCGCCCAGGCCCAGGCCGCGCTGCCCGTGGCGCCGTGCGCCGCCGGGGCCACCGCCATCACCGCGTCCGCCAGCCCGGGCTTGTCCAGGGCCTGCAAGGCGTTCCAGGCGCCGCGCGACTGGCCGCCGACCACGATCCGGGCGTAGCCCTTGGCGCGCAGTTCGGACAAAGCCGCGCGCATCCAGGCGGCGGCGGCGTCCGTCTCGTCGGTGGCCGGGGCGCGGTCGAAGCGGAGCACGTCGTAACCGGCGTTGTTGAAGATGCGGACGTGCGGCTGCGGCTGCCCGCCGCGGCTGTCCTGCCCGCCGGCGGCGCGGCCGTGCGCCCAGAGGTAGGCGCCGCGGGCTGAGGACGGGCCTTGCCACAGGAAACGGTTGTCCGCGGCCAGGGACCAGCCCGGCCCAGAGGCCAGCACGGCGTCGCGCACCGGGGCCGGCCCGCTCTCGCGCCCGGGCCAGACCACTTCGAGGTCTCGGGCGTAGATCCGGCAGCCCTGGCCGCCCCAGCCGGTGCAGATCTCGACGGCCCGCGCCGCGGTCGCTTCGGGTGTTTCCAGGGCGGCCGCCCAGCCCCAGGAGCCGTCCTGGCTCAAGGCGAAGGCGCGCGGCGTCGCCTGTTGCAGGAATCGGACATAATCCTTCCGACCCTCCACCGTCAGGTAGGGCGGCGCGTCGGCGTTGAGGACCGGGGCCTTGTCCGACGGCGGCGGCGGCTCGGCCCGCGCCATTCCCGGGGCGGCCGCGGCGAGCAGGCCGGCGCAGAGGGCAAAAAACAATTTAATGTGAAATGCCATCCTTGTGATGAAACCACAAGGCGTATGCCGTTCGCAACGGTGGTCTTTACCGGCCGCGCGCTTGGGGCGATGAGGGGGCGGAGCGGCCACACCCGTCGCGGGGCGACCCGCCGGGCGCGCGCCCGCCCGCGTCTCGTTTCAAGGACAAGCCCATCATGCGCGTGAAGGACGTGAGGAAGGTGGTGCTCGCCTATTCCGGCGGGCTGGACACCAGCGTCATCCTCAAATGGCTCCAAACCACCTACAACTGCGAGGTGGTGACCTTCACCGCCGACCTGGGCCAGGGCGAGGAGCTGGCCCCGGCCCGGGACAAGGCCCGCCTGCTCGGCATCCGCGAGGAGAACATCTTCGTGGACGACCTGCGGGAGGAGTTCGTCCGCGACTTCGTGTTCCCGATGTTCCGCGCCAACGCGCTGTACGAGGGCCAGTACCTGCTCGGCACCTCCATCGCCCGGCCGCTGATCGCCAAGCGGCAGATCGAGATCGCGGAGCAGACCGGCGCCGACGCGGTGGCCCACGGCGCCACCGGCAAGGGCAACGACCAGGTCCGGTTCGAGCTGGCCTACTACGCCCTCAAACCGGAGGTGAAGGTGATCGCCCCCTGGCGGGAATGGGACCTCACCTCCCGCACGAAGCTGATCGAGTTCGCCGAGCAGCACCAGATCCCGATCGCCAAGGACAAGCGCGGCGAAGCGCCCTTTTCCGTGGACGCGAACCTGCTGCACTCCTCTTCCGAAGGCAAGGTCCTGGAGGAGCCCTGGGACGCGCCGGACGAGATGGTGTGGCAACGCACCATCCGGCCCGAGGACGCGCCCGACCGCGCCACCGAGATCGTGGTGGAGTTCGAGCGCGGCGACGCGGTGGGCATCGACGGCCAGCGCCTCTCCCCCGCCGCCTTGCTGACGCGCCTCAACCAACTCGGCCGCGACAATGGCATCGGCCGGCTCGACCTGGTGGAGAACCGCTTCGTCGGGATGAAGAGCCGGGGCTGCTACGAGACGCCGGGCGGCACCATATTGCTGGCCGCGCACCGCGCCATGGAGAGCATCACGCTCGACCGCGAAGCGGCGCACCTGAAGGACTCGCTGATGCCGCGCTACGCGGAGCTGGTCTACAACGGCTTCTGGTTCGCGCCCGAGCGTCGGATGCTCCAGGCGCTGGTGGACGAGAGCCAGCGCAGCGTGACGGGCGAGGTGCGGTTGAAGCTCTACAAGGGCAACACGGTCGTTACCGGCCGCCGCTCGCCCCACTCGCTCTACTCCATGAAGCATGTGACCTTCGAGGACGACGAGGGCGCCTACGACCAGACCGACGCGCAGGGCTTCATCAAGCTGAACGCGCTCCGGCTGCGGCTCGGCGCCATGGCCGGGCGGCGCGGCGGCGGGCTGTAGCGATGGACGGCGGACCGGTGGGGGAAGGAAGGACGGCGTCTCGCCCACCGCCGGCCCGGCACCGCCACGGCTCGTTGCGGGTGTGGCTGCGCTACCTGCACCGCGCCGACACGCCGCCGGCCAAGGGGTTCCGCTACGGGCTGCTGCTGCTGGACCTGGTCAGCATCGGCTGGATCGTCGCCGCCTCCTTCGTCCCCACGACCACCGTCGAATTGACGGTGGACGCCGCGCTCGGCTTGGTGCTGCTCGGCGAGTTCGGGCTCCGGCTCGCGGCCAGCCGGCGGCCCTGGCGGGAACTGGCCAAGCCGCTGAACCTGGCGGACCTGGTGGCCATCCTGTCGCTGCTGCTGGCGCCGCTGCTGCAAGGCGCCCTGGCATTTCTGCGCGTGCTGCGGACGCTCCGGCTGCTGCACTCCGTGCAACTCATCGCCACGCTGCGGAGCGACCTGCCCTTCTTCAAGCGCAACGAGGAGGCGACGCTGGCCGCGGCCCAGCTCGGCGTGTTCCTCTTCATCATGAGCGGGCTGGTCTTCGAGACGCAGCACCGCACCAACCCCGGCATCCGCAACTACGCCGACGCGCTCTACTTCACCGTCACCAGCCTCACCACCACCGGCTACGGCGACGTCACCCTGCCCGGGACGACGGGCCGGCTGCTCTCCGTCGTCATCATGCTGGCGGGCGTCACGCTGTTCCTGCGGCTCGCCCAGGCGCTGTTCCGCCCGGAGAAGGTTACCTTCGAGTGCCCGAGCTGCGCGCTGATGCGCCACGACCCGGACGCGGTGCATTGCAAGGGGTGCGGCGCCATCCTCCGCATCCCGGACCAGGGCCGCGATTGACGGCCGCGGCGCGGAACCCGCCGCGCGCCGCGGCGCTGCACCTTCCCTGACGCAGGAGGACGCCATGACGAGCGACGAAGCCGGGGGCAAGCCCGTCGAGGGCGGCTGGACTCCCGAAGAGAAGGGGCAAGGGTCGCCCGGCGGCGCGGGCGGCGGCAGCCCCGGCGACGCCGGAGAGCCCAAATCCAAGGGCCGGCCCACCGACGACCGCGCCAAGATGGAGGAGGCCGCGGCGGAGACCCAGAAAGAGAGCGGCGAAGGCCAGCCCAGCTAGGGCGCTCAGGCCGACGGACGGCGCGCTCCGGGCCGCCAGGGCCTGGACAGCCCGCGTCTCGCGCGCCCAGCCTGCCCGGTCCGGACGAGCAGGACACCGACCACCCCGATGCGCCGACGCCCCCTGGTCTTTTCCGCCGCCTTGGCCGTCGCCCCGGTGCCGGCGGCGCGCGCGCAGACCCCGGCCGCTCCTGCCGCGGCGCCGCTTCCGTTCCACACGGCCGGCCCCGGCAGCGCCTTCCTGCCCTACGGCGAGGCGTTGGCGCGCTTTCTGGCGACCAAGGGCATCGCCGTCGAGGTACGCCGCTCCGCCGGCAGCCTGGAAAACCTCGCCCGGGTGGAAGACGACCCGGCCGCGATCGGCACCGCCTTCCTCGGCAGCGCGGCGGACGCGCTGAACGGCACGCCCGCCGCGGGCGGGCGCCGGCACCGCGCGATCCGCGCGCTGTTCCCGATGTACGAGACCGCCTTCATGGTCGCCGCGCCGCGCGCCCGAGGGATCGCGCGCTTCGCGGACCTGGAAGGCAAGCGCGTGGGCTGCGGCCCCGCCCGCGGCCCGGCCGAGACCTTCTTCCGCGCCGCGGCCGAGGTCGCCGGCCTCCGGGCGGAGATCGTCGGCGGCGACAGCGCGGTGCTGGTGGAGGCCGTGCTGCGCGGCGAGATCGACGCGCTGTGGCAGGGCGCCATCGTGCCGATCCCGGCGCTGGCGGCCGTGGCCGACCGGACGGAAGCGGCGGTGTTCGGGCCAGGCGAGGAGGTGTCGCGCGGCGTGGTTTCGCGCCTGCCATACTTGGCGCCAGCCACCGTCGCACCCGGCACATACCGCGGGCAGGACGCGCCGATCGCGTCCTTCGCGGCGTGGAACTTCGTGGTGGGCAACGCGGCCATGCCGGAGGCGGCGGCCCACGCCCTCACCCGCGCCGCGCTGTCCGCCGCCGATCCGGCGCGCGAGATCGCGCCGGCCGCGGCCGGCACCCGCCCGGCCAATGCGGGCACCAATCGCGTGCTGCCCTTCCACCCGGGCGCGGCGCGGGCGTTGCGGGAGATGGGCGCGGCGGTGCCGGAGATCGCCTTGCCCGCTTGAACGGAAGGGGAGGGGGACGCGATGGAAGAAACCTGGCGCTGGTTCGGCCCCGACGACCCCGTGACGCTGGAGCACGTGCGCCAAGCCGGCGCGACCGGCGTGGTGACGGCGCTGCACCACCTCAACCAAGGCCGCGCCTGGCCCGAGGAGGAGGTGGCGAAGCGCAAGGTGGAGATCGAGGCGGCGGGCCTCGCTTGGTCGGTGGTGGAGAGCATCGCCGTGTCCGAGGACATCAAGACCCGCACCGGCGCCTTCCGCGAGCGGATCGAGGACTACAAGCGCTCCATCCGCGCCGTGGCCCGCGCCGGGGTGCGGACCGTCTGCTACAACTTCATGGCCGTCACCGACTGGACGCGCACGGACCTCGCCTGGCGGGTGCCGAGCGGCGGCTACGCGCTGCGCTTCGACTGGACGGACCTCGCCGCCTACGACCTGTTCGTGCTGCGCCGGCCCGGCGCCGAGGCCGACCACCCGCCCGAGCGCCGCGCCGCCGCCGAGGCGCGCTTCCGCGCCATGTCGGAGGGCGACGTCGCCGCGCTGGAGGGCGTGCTGATCGGCTGGCTGCCGGCGCGCGAGTTCACCTGGGATCGCGCCTCCTTCCAGCGGATGTTGGACGTCTACGAGGACACCGGCGCGGAAGGCGTGCGCGCCAACTTGGTCGAGTTCGTGCGCGAGGTGGCGCCCGTGGCGGCCGAGGAAGGCGCGCGTATCGGCATCCACCCGGACGACCCGGCCTTCCCCATATTCGGGCTGCCGCGCGCCATGTCCACAGCGGCGGACGCGCGCGCGCTGCTGGAGGCGGTGCCGGAGCCGGCGAACGGCCTCACCCTCTGCACCGGCTCCTTCGGCAGCAACGGCGCCAACGACCTCGTGGCGATGGCGGAGGAGTTCGCGCCGCGCGTCCACTTCGCGCACCTGCGCAACGTCACGATCGAGGCCGACGGCTCCTTCCATGAAGCGGACCACCTCGACGGGCGCGTGGACATGGTGGCCGTCGTGGCAGCGCTGATGCGCGAGGAGGAGCGGCGCGCGGCGGAAGGGCGCGAGGACGCCACGATCCCCATGCGCCCCGACCACGGCCACCTGCTGGTGGACGACATCGGCAAGACGGTGAACCCCGGCTATTCCTGCATCGGCCGCCTGAAGGGCTTGGCGGAGCTGCGCGGCGTGATGCGGACGGTGCGGGCGTTCCGCGCGGGGCGGGTCGCGTAGGGTCAACCGCCCAGCGCCAGGACCTCCGCCACCTTCCGCCGCCACGCCTCCCACGCCGCGTCCGCCGCCGCGCCGGCGCGTTCGAATTCCAGGCTGGCCGCGTTCAATCGTCGGCGCGCTTCCTCGCGCTCGGCCCCCGTCCGGTCCTCGGCCGCTTGGCGCGCGCGGTCGAGCGCCGCCTGCGCCACCGCGGCCCGGCGGAGGGGTTCGCGCGCCGCGTCCAAGAGGCGCCGCGCCTCTTCCAGGCCGCGCACCACGTTCTCCAGCAGCGCGCGGCCGGGCGCGTCGGCGGGCAGCCGCTCCAGCACCGGGCGGAAACCCTCCACGGTGCCGGGGCCGCCGGGCAGGCGGCGCATCGCGTCCTCGCCGCCGAGGTTCCGCCAGTCGAGCAGCACCGGGTCGCCGAGGCCGGCGTCCCACAGCGGCATCTCCCTCCTGCCCTCGCGCTCCCAGGCGAAGCGCAGCGTGGCGGCGGCACCATCCAGCGCCGCTTCGTGCCGCAGGCCGAAATCGCCCTCCTCCGCCACCGGGAAGCGCGGCTCGGCGCCGGGTCGCCGCGGCAGGTCCACCACGACCCGGCCCCGCGCGCCGCGGGGGTCGATCGCCAGCGCCGTCTCCTCCCGCCGCACCGTCAGCACCACGACGGAGCCGGGCCGCCGCTCGATCCGCGCCGGGCGCTCGTCGGCGTGGGTCGCGGCCGAGAGCAGCACGCCGCGGTCGCGCGCGTGGCCGAGCAGGCGCGTCTCGCCCGGCGCCGCCATGCGGATCTCGGCGTCGCCCAGGTGCGCGCCGCTGACGGCGTCGTAGAGCGTGGCCAGCCCGTCCGGCAGCGGGTGGCCGGTGGCGTTGCGGAGCCGGACGGCGTTGAGCGGGTGCCGCGCCGACACGTCCTGCACCCACCACAGCCGCTCGGACGGCACCGCGGCGTCGAGGAAGGGGATGTTCGCCGTTTCGCCGCTTCGCACCGATACCGGCGCGGGCACGGTGAAGGCCACGCGCATCCCGGCCGACGCGGCTTCTGCCGATTGAACCGGCGCGACGGGCAGAGCCTCGGCCTCGGGGGCGGCGCCCATACGCAGAGCTTGCGCCGGACCGGCCGCCATGGCCCTGGCCGCCGCGGGTGCCGGTGGGGCCGGACGGGCGCCGGTGTCGGGGCGCGCGTCCACCCGCTCCGCCGCGCGCACCGGCAGCTCGGGCCGCTGCACCATCAACGGCGCGTAGAGCGATTGCCGGAACGCCGCGGGGTTGCCGGACACCAGCGAGAGCCGGATGCCGTTCCAGTCCGAACCGGATCGGTTCTCCACCACCGCCCAGCCTTGCAGCCGCGCTTCGCCGTCGCCCTCCGGCACCACCAAGCGCCACGAGGGCTTCCACAGCGGCGCGCCCGCGACGTAGGCGAAGCCCACCTCGCGCGGGGCGGCGGCGCCGCGCAGCCGCACCTCCACCACCCGCTCGTCCGCCGTGCGGGCCGCCGCGAGCGCTTCCGCGGCGCGGTCGAGGCGCGCGGCCATGGCCGCGTCCGCCAAGCGCACCTCGTCGCCCTCGCGCAGCACCAAAAGGCGCAGCCCCGCCTCCGTCAGCAGCGAAAGGCGCAAGGTGCCGCCCTCGCCGCCTTCGGCATCCGCGAGCCGGCCCGTCGCGCCTCCCGCCGACACGCGCTGGCCGCGCAGCGCCCGCAGCAGGGAAGCGCGGTCGGCGAAGTCCTCCGGGCGGAGCGGCAGGCCGCGGAAGGCTTCGCGCTCCAGGTCCCGCGCCGGGAGCCGGACCCCTTCCGCCACGCCGGCGGGGTCGCGCAGCAACAGGCTCTTCAGCACGTCGTCCACGCTCTCGACCGGCACGCGGAGGGCGATCGGCTCGTCCGGCGCCAGCGCGCCGGCGTGCTCCACCAGCGCCAGACCGGCGTTGGAGAGCGTCACCGCGCGCACCGGGAGTTCCGTGGCCATGGCGGGCGCAGCGAAGCAGAGCGCGGAGGCGATGGCTAGGCGCATGGCGGTTCCTGCTTGTCGATTCCGCAACAAGTACCACGCCGTCCGCTTGACCGCTGCACCGAAGCGCGGCTCCGCTGCCGGGAAGAGCAACACCGGGAGGACACGCCCATGCGCCCGCCACGCCGCCGCCACGTCGCGCCGCTGCTCCTGGCGCTGCCCGCCGTCCTCCGCCGCGCGGCGCCCGCCCGCGCCCAGGGCGCTTGGCCGGACGGCCGCCCGGTCCGCATCGTCATCGCCTGGCCGCCGGGCGGCACCACGGATTTCGTCACCCGCCTCTACGCCCGCCACCTCGGCGAGATGCTGGGCGCCTCCGTCGTGGTCGAGAACCGGCCCGGTGGCGGCGGCTCGATCGCGTGGCGCGCGGTGGCCGGCGCACGGCCGGACGGGCTCACGCTGCTGCTCACCGAGAACTCGCTGGCGACGGCGGTGCCGCTGATGCCCGACCTCGGCCTCGACGTGCGCGCCGCCTTTTCGCCGCTGGCGCTGCTGGTGGACTACCCCTCCGTGCTCGCCGTGCCGGCCGCCCTGCCCGCGCGCTCCTTGCCCGAGCTGCTGGACGCCGCGCGCAAGGAGCCGGGCGCGATGAACTACGGCTCCATGGGCAACGGCAGCGCGCCGCACCTCTACGTCGAGGTGCTGCAGGACCTGGCGAACATGCGCATGACGCACGTGCCCTACCGCGGCATGGGCCCGGCCTTCACCGACCTCGTCGCCGGCCGCCTGCAACTGGTGGCGGCGGCGCCGCCCACCGTGCTCGGCGCGGTGCGCGCGGGCACGGTGCGGGTGCTCGCCATCGGCACCAAGGGCGGCCGCATCCCGGCGCTGCCGGACGCGCCGACCCTGCGCGAACTCGGCATCGATTTCGCCTACAGCTACTGGTACGGGCTGTTCGGCCCCGCCGGCACCGACCCCGCGGCCGCCGCGCGGCTGCTCGAAGCGGTGCGCGCCATCAACGCCCTGCCGGAGGTGCGGGCGCGCTTCGCCGAGCAGGGCGGCGTTCCCGTGGGCGGCGACGGCGCGGCGCTCGGCCGGCTGCTGGCGGAGGAGGTGGACCGCTGGACGGCGGTGGTGCGCGAGAAGAACATCACGCCCTGACACTCGCCCCCGTCGCGGCGACCGATCGCAGCGAGAGCGCCGGCGCCAGCGCCGCCACGGAGAAGGCGAGCCCCGCGCCGAACACCGCCGCGTGGCTCTCGCCCGTCGCCGCGAACAGCGCCGCCAGCGCGAAGCCCACCGCCGCCTGCGCCACCGCGAAGGCCGCCGTGCAGCGCACCCACAGCACGGCCGGCCGCGCCGGCGCCGCTTCGCGCGTCACGGTCAGGGTGACGGCGGTGACGCCGACGGCGGCGAAGCCGGCCAGCAGCGCCGCCGGCGGCACCAGCGCCGCGGCCGGCGGCAGCGACAAGGCCAGGGCCGCCGCCTGCACGCCGAGCCAGACCCGCAGCGTCGGCAGGCCGCCGAAGCGGTCCACGACCCGCCCCGACAGCACGCCGCCCGCGACGCCGCCCAAACCGAAGAGCAGCCACGCCAGCGCGCCCCACTCCACGCCGAGGCCGCGCCCGCGCGCCGCCAAGTCGGCCAGGTACACCATGGGCGGCACCATCCCCGCCCCGTGCAGCCCGTAGCACAGCACCAGCAGCGGGGCCTTCGGCGTCGCGCCCGACGCCGCGTCGCCGGCCGGCGAAGGCGGGTCCGGCCAGCGCGGGCGCGCGAAGAGCCAAAGCAGCAGCACGGCCGCGCCGAGCCCGAGCCACGTCGCGGGCAGCCCCGCCGGCAGCAGCGCCGGCACCAGCAACGCCCCCGCAGCGATGCCGGTGCCCACGCCCGAGATCACCACGCCGCCCGCGGTCCCGCGGCGCGCGGGCGGCACGCTCGCCTGCACCGCCGGGCCGGCGAGCGCCATCAAAAACCCGCCCGCCACGCCGGCGGCGAAGCGCCAGCCCATCAGCCACCAGAAGCCGCCGTTCCACGCGCAGGCCGCGAGCGAGAGCGCCACCAACGCCATGCCGAGGTCGAGCGTGCCCGCCACCCCGGCCGCGCGCGCCACGCGCCCCGCGCCGAGCACGCCCGCGAGGTAGCCGGCCAGCGCGGCCGCCCCGAGCAGCCCCGCGCCGCCGCCGTCCACCCAGCCCGCCACCACCATGGCCGGGAACAGCGGCACGTAGGCGAAGCGGGCGAGGCCGTTGCCGGCGCAGGTCGCCGCCGCCCCGGCCAGCGCCGGGCGGAGTAAGCTCGCGGCTGCAGGAGAACCCATGCCGGCCAGGTTAGGGTCTTCAGGCGCCGGGCGCAGGCCCGGGAAAACGCGGCCCAGCCTTTCGGTTTTCGCCGGTCGGCGGCGAACGGCGGCGCTCGCCGCGCGTGCGGCGGCTCCGGCCGTGCCGCCCCCCTCGCCGGAGATGCCGCTGGTCGCCAGCGCGACGGGGCGCTCGGGACCGCCGGATGGTGTCAGGCGCCCGTGCAAACCCCTCCGGCGGCGCCACTGAAAACCCGGCCACC
>NZ_BAAAFZ010000024.1:0-40753 GCF_039523795.1 Craurococcus roseus
GGAAAAGGGCAAAACTCCCCTCTCCGAAAACCCTATGCTGTTCTGAATGAACGCGTCCCTCGATCCGAAGGACGATGAAAGCGACGATCTCGCAAACGAGCCCTTACAGGGCGCCGTTGCAAAACCGCCGCGTTGCGACTTGACCTTGTCACGCCGAGATCGGAAGGGCCGGTGCACGCACCGTCCGATCGTTCTCTTCGTCGCGTCTTGGTAGAGCGGGATTTAAGCCGGCCTCTCCACCCGGTCAACCCCGAACAGCCATACATTCCACATGGAGGACGGCATGGCATCCTTGTCGTTCGTTCCGTGGTGGCCCGCCAATCGAGTGGTCGCCCCGCCGTTCCTTGCCGAAGCCGCGGTTGTGGCACGTGAACCACCACCGGATGTGCCGCCGGTCAGCCATCCAGGCTCATGTCGGTCACCCGAACGACCCTGTTCCACCTTCCTACGTCCTTGGAGAGGAAGGCGCAGCACTGCTCGGGACTGCCGGCAACGATGTCGACGCCGTGCTCCTCCATCTCCGCAAGGCTTCGGCGCGGATGTTGGTTGATGATGGCCGCGTTGGACACGAACAGCATTTTTGGCTTGATAAGCGTCCTGCAAGGCGGGGCCGCCGCCGCGGTAGGGCATGTGCACCAGCAGGAAGCCGCCCTGCTGTCCGCGCGCAATCGGCACGATCGCCGTAGCCTTCTCGAAGCATGCGGGAGGACCACACTCCACCTGCGCGGATCGCGTCGTCCACAGGGCCAGGGCCGGACGCACCCTGCTGGTTCAACCGCGAAACGGCCAACGGAGCGGTAGGGGCCTCATTGATCGGGTGACTCGCCGGCACCGCGACCGGGCCTCGACCGGCTCGGGGCGCGGTCGCTCCCCCTGACGCGGACCCCGGCCGCCCTCCTCGCCCGATCCCGCCCTACTCCTGCCGGTAGTTCGGCGCTTCCCGCGTGACCGCCACGTCGTGGACGTGGCTTTCGCGCAGCCCCGCGGCCGTGATCCGGCGGAAACGGCAGTTCCGCTGCATCTCCGCCATCGTGGCGTTGCCGGTGTAGCCCATCGCCGCGCGCAGCCCGCCCACGAGCTGGTGCACGACATTGCCGACCGGCCCCTTGTAGCCGACCCGGCCTTCCACGCCCTCCGGCACCAGCTTGAGGCTGTCCTGCACCTCCTGCTGGAAGTAGCGGTCGGCGCTGCCGCGGGCCATGGCGCCGATGGAACCCATGCCGCGGTACGACTTGTAGGACCGGCCCTGGTACAGGAACACCTCGCCGGGCGCCTCGTCGGTGCCGGCGAAGAGGCTGCCCATCATCACGCAGTCGGCGCCCGCCGCCACGGCCTTGGCGATGTCGCCCGAGGAGCGGACGCCGCCGTCGGCGATGGCGGGCACGCCGCCCTCCCGCGCCGCCGCCGCGCACTCCATCACCGCGGTGAACTGCGGGACGCCGACGCCGGCGACCACCCGCGTGGTGCATATGGAGCCCGGCCCGATGCCGACCTTCACCGCGTCGGCGCCGGCGCCGATGAGCGCGGCCACGCCTTCCGGCGTGGCCACGTTGCCGGCCACCACCTGCACGGCGTTGGACATTCGCTTGATGCGCTCCACCGCGGCCAGGACGCCGCCCGAGTGGCCGTGCGCGGTGTCCACCACCACCACGTCCACCTCGGCCGCCACCAGCGCCTCGACGCGCCGGAGCCCGTCCTCGCCGACGCCGGTCGCAGCGGCGACGCGGAGCCGGCCGAGCGCGTCCTTCACCGCGTTCGGGTTGGCTTGGGCCTTGTCCATGTCCTTCACGGTGATGAGGCCGACGCAGCGGCCGGCCTCGTCCACCACCAGGAGCTTCTCGATGCGGTGCTTGTGCAGCAGGGCGCGGGCGTGCTCCGGCGTGATGTCGCCCGGCGCGGTGACGAGGTTGTCGCGCGTCATCAGCTCGTAGACGCGGGTGCCGGGATCGCTGGCGAAGCGCACGTCGCGGTTGGTGATGATGCCCACCAGGCGGCCGGAACCGCGCTCCACCACCGGCACGCCGCTGATGCGGTGCGCGTCCTGGAGGGCGCGGACGTCGGCGAGCGTCTGGTCGGGGTGGATGGTGACGGGGTTCACCACCATGCCGCTTTCGAACTTCTTCACCCGGCGCACCTGCGCCGCCTGCTCCTCCGAGGTCATGTTCTTGTGGACCACGCCGATGCCGCCGGCCTGCGCCATGGCGATCGCCATGTTGGACTCGGTGACGGTGTCCATCGCCGCGGCGACGAGCGGGATGTTGAGCGGGATGTCGCGGGTGAGGCGCGTGCGGGTGTCGGTCTGGTGCGGCAGCACCGCCGAGTAGGCGGGCATCAGCAGCACGTCGTCGAAGGCGAAGGCTTCTTCAATGACGGTGCGGGCCGACTGGCCGCCGTTGGCGACGGCGGCGTCCGGCAATGATTCGGGGGCCATGGGAACCTTCCGCGTTCGGGCGCGGCGAAGCGCTGCCTTGGCGGTGCCCCTTAGACCCGATCGCCGCGGCGCCGCAAGCGCCGGAGGCAGGCGCGGGCGCGGGTCAGCCCTCGCGGCCGCGGAAACCGGTGGCGACCACGTAGAGTTCGCTGCTGTCCTTGCGGCTGGCGGGCGGCTTGGCGTGCCGCACGGCGGCGAAGCGGCGCTTCAGCGTGGCCAGGAAGGAGCGCTCGCTCCCCCCCTGGAAGACCTTGGCGACGAAGGCCCCGCCGGGCGCCAGCGCCACCAACGCTGTGTCGAGCGCGAGTTCGGCCAGGGCCATGATGCGGAGGTGGTCGGTCGCGCCGTGGCCCGTGGTGTTCGGCGCCATGTCGGACAGCACCAAGTCGGCGGTGCCGCCCAACGCCTCCAACGCCGCCGCCGCGGCGGCATCGTCCTGGAAATCGCCCTGGACGATCGTGGCGCCGGGCACCGGGTCCATGGGCAGGAGGTCCACGGCCACGACCCGTCCGCCCGGCGCAGTGCGTTCCACCGCCACCTGCGTCCACCCGCCGGGCGCGGCCCCGAGGTCCAGCACGCGCCCCCCCGGGCGGAGCAGCCGGTGCTTCTCGTCCATTTCCAGCAGCTTGAAGGCGGCGCGGGACCGCAGGCCCTGCTGCTGCGCGGCCCGGACGTAGGGATCGTTGAGCTGGCGTTCGAGCCAGCGCTGGCTGGCCTTGGAGCGGCTTTTGGCGGTCCGGAGCCTCGTGGAGAGGCCCCGCCCGCCGCCAGGCGGCAACGGCGCGCGCATGGCGTCGGGCCGCTACGGGTCGAGGCGGGCGCGGACCGGCGCGGGCGNCGGGCGGGGACCGGCGCCGGCGACCGGCGGGCCGGCACCCGGGCGTCCCGCGCCGGGCCGCGGTGGGCACCGCCCCGCGGCGCGGCCGCCATCGCGTCAGCGCGCATCATGCGGATCAGCATGCCTTCCCGCAGGCCCCGGTCGGCGACGGTCAGCGAGGGCACTTGCCAAACCTGCCGGATGGCGGCGTAAACGGCGCAGCCCGGCAGGACGAACTCCACCCGCTCCGGCCCGACGCAGGGGTGCGCCGCCAAGCCGTCCCGCCCGAGCGCGAACAGATCGCCCATCGCTTGGTCGGCGACGCAAGCTTCCAGGGTGCGGCCGTCCACCAGCGGGCGGCGGTAGCGCGGCAAGGACAGCGCCACACCCGCGAGGGTCGTCACCGTGCCGCTGGTGCCGATCAGCCGCACGCCGCCGGCCCGGATCTCCTGCCCGATGCAATGCACCCGGTCGAACCGGCGGAGGTGCTCGGCCACAAGTTCCACCACCTCGCCGAAGCCCTGCTCGGTGAAGCAGGAAGCGCCGACCCGTTCGGCAAGCGTGACCACCCCGAAGGGCAAGGACACGTAGCCGATCAGCTCCGCCGCGGGGCCCCGCGGCGGCACCCGTATCCAGGCGATCTCGGTGCTGCCGCCGCCGATGTCGAACAGGAGGCCGCGCCTGTCGCCCGACTCGAGCAGCGGGGCGCAGCTCTCCATCGCCAGCTCCGCTTCCTCGCGGGCGGAGATGACGCGCGGTCGGAGCCCGGTTTCGGCCTCCACCCGGGCGAGGAAGGCGGTGCCGTTCGAGGCGCGGCGGCACGCCTCCGTGGCGACGGCGTGGAAGCCGTGGACCGGGCGGCGCGCCAGTTTATCGGCGCAAGAGGCCAGTGCCGACACGGCGCGGTCCATGGCGGCGTCCGACAAGCGGCCGGTCGCCGCCAGCCCTTCGCCGAGCCGGACGATGCGGCTGAAGCTGTCGACCACGCGGAAGCCGCCGCCCGGCGTCGGCGCAGCGACCAAGAGGCGGCAGTTGTTCGTTCCCAGGTCGAGCGCCGCGTAGACCGGCGCGGGGACGTGATGGTGGCCCGGACGGAGCCCGCGAGCTTCCCGATCCGCCTCGGTGGAGAACCGGACGGGGGCGAGGGTGGCGTGTGCCGCGTCGTCGGGCATGCGGCGCTCAGACCCTTTTCGTCCGGTCCAGGCGACCCCTACTTGGTGCCGTGGCCGGCCATGATCCGGCCCGGCGCCGGGGACGGCAAGCCCTTTTCGGGGCGCGGGTGTTGCAGGAGGCCTGGGCAAGCGCTAGCTCAATGCCTGAGACGCCGGACGCGGTCCTCGTCTTCCGCTTGGGGGATAGTTTAGCGGTAGAACTCCCGGCTCTGACCCGGGCAGCCTTGGTTCGAATCCAGGTCCCCCAGCTCGCCCCCGATACGATCAGGAACGCTAAAGGTCTATCGGCCCGGCCAAGCTGCCGAAACCGCCTTTGCGTCCGTATGCCCGCTCGGACATCCTGTGGGAGAGCGCGTGGCAAGTATTCCGCAAGCCCGGGTCGGTAGAGCTGGCGGTGGGGCGGTTCAGCCTAACCATCGCTCGCATCCCGTACCGGCCGGCGCCGTAGGAGCCCACCTAGGAGGCTATGGCCCCATCTGCTGCGGTCCTTCTGCCCTCCCCCGGAGCGTTCTACCAGACGGCACTTGCCTACCGACGCGCTGCAAAACCCTCCGCCCGATGCCCTCCCAACTCCCACACGGTAGGCGGCACTTCATCTCCGCGCGTTATTAAAGCGCGGATTGGACGCCCGGTGCCGAAAATATCTTCGTCCGGAAAGGCCAAGTCCCCGAACACCTGACCGGGCATTCTTGGATTCCCAGGCATGTTGATCTCGACGGGGCCGCAGGCGAACACCGCACTGGTCATAAACAAGTTCAGCCCGCTGCGGAGGGGTTCATGGTGGATCAACCGGCGCTCCCCGCCACTAGCGAGCAGCTCGGAAGCGGTGTTCTTGTCCTCCGCCGTGAGGATGACCTCGATCATCGTAGCCATCCCCGGAGGTGCGGGGTCTATCCAGTGGAGCTTGCCGCTGTCCGAAGGGGACGGTGCCGAGAGGTGGTTTGCGGGAAAGGCGATGGAGACGAGACGGCATCCGCTGCCCATTCCGGCAGGCGGGACGGGATCACGCTCCCACTTCTGAATGCAGCGGTCGGAACCGTCCGGGCGCTCTGCAATCTCCGCCCAACGGCACCTTCCGCTTTTGTGGAAGCTAAACTTCATGACTCTCGAAAACACCCCGCGCTGTAGCAGATAGATGTCGTCGCCCTGGCTCCACAGCTTCCAAGAACTTGACTGCCGGACGGCGGGTTTACCGACCACGAACCGTAGGTTGCCCATAGAACCTCGCTCTGATGAGCCGTAAGAATAACGAACAGCGCTGTTGCGGTCCCCTCCTGCGCTACCGCCCGCGATGCCGCTAGCGCCAGCCGCAGTAGCCGGGAGAAGGAAGCACAGAAAAAACGGTTTTGAGGAACGATCCGCTCCGCCCGGTGTCATCGTGGGGTCGTTGACAGCGCCCCCGCCGCCGCCTCACAACTGTTGCAGACGTCACCTGCCCTTGCCGGTAAGGCTCAGGTTTCCAGCCGTTCTCAAATGCTCCGCTGCGGGTCCAGATTCCCCAGCCACCCCTCCCTTGAAAGATCGGCGCGTCGGTTCAGGCGAGCTTGGCCTCGAACCCCCGGCGGGTGCCTGGGCGCTCCATCATGGTTCCGTACCAGCGCCGGACTTCAGGGAACTCCGCCAGGTCGACGCGGTGCCGCTCGTGCCGCCACGCCCAGCCCAGGATGGCGAAGTCGGCGATGGACGGCTCCCCTTCCGTCGCCACGAACGGGCGCCCCTTCAATCGCCGGTCGAGCACGCCGTAGAGCCTGCGCGTTTCCTTACTGTACCGCTCCAGCCCGTAGCGCTGGTCGGCCGGGTCCTTGACCATGAGGAAATGGTGGACTTGGCCGGGCATTGGCCCGAAGCCGCCCATCTGCCACATCAGCCATTCCACTACGGCCATCCGTCCCCGCGCATCCTTGGGCAGGAAGCGGCCGGTCTTCTCCGCCAGGTAGATGAGGATGGCGCCGCTCTCGAAGACGCTGATCGGCTTCCCGTCCGGGCCCTCGGGGTCGACGATGGCCGGGATACGGTTGTTCGGGCTGATCGCCAGGAAGGCCGGGTCGAATTGCTCGTCCTTGGTGATGTTCACCGTCCTGACGGTGTAGGGCAGCCCCATCTCTTCCAGCGCGACGCTGACCTTGCGGCCGTTCGGCGTGTCCCAGGTGTGCAGCTCGATCATCAAGCGGTCGCTCCCTTGGCGGTGCGGCAATACCGCGGCCGAGTGCCTTAGCCCCGGCCGGCCGTCCAGGCGAGGGACGCCAGTGGTGTCGCCGCCACGCCGCGCCCTCGTTTCGACACAAGGGATAGAAACGCCTTCACAAGGATAATCGAATTATGCATCCTCCGGTTGCGTTCCCGCGTTGGGGCGCCGGGGCCGGGAGAGGCCAAGGCGGCGCTGGGGCGCTTGGGGGATTTCAGTGGACATGCACGCCGTCGCCTTGCCGGAGGGCCGCCGGAAATCGGTCGGATTCGCCTACGCCTTGTTGGTGTTCTTCGGGTTGTTCGGGCTGCACCGGCTGTACCTGGGGCACATCCTGAGCGCCGCGGGCATGGCCGCCATCACGCTTGTTTCGCTTCCGCTGATTTGGACCGGGCTTGGGCTGCTCGGCCTCGTCTCCGTCGGCACCTGGGCCCTTGCAGACGCGCTGCTCATCCCGGGCATGACCCGGACCAGCAACGAGGTGGTGCCCGCTGCCGCCGCAGCGGAGGCGCTCGCCTGACTCAGCGCCGGGGACGCGCCGTCGCGCGTCCCCCTTCCGCCCACTCAGCCTAGCAGCTTCTTCAGCACGTCGTTGACGAGGGCCGGGTTGCCCTTGCCGGCCATAGCCTTCATCACCTGGCCAACGAAAAAGCCGAACAGCTTCTCCTTGCCGCCTTTGTAATCCGCGACCTTGTCGGCGTTGGCCTCCAGCACGGCCTTCGCCGCGGCCTCGATGGCCCCGGTGTCCGTCACCTGCCGCAGCCCGCGCTCCTCGACGATGGCGCCGGGCGGCTTGCCCGTTTCCACCATCGCTTCGAACACCTCCTTGGCGAGCTTGCCGGAGAGGGTGCCGTCCTTCATCAGGTCGAGCAGCGCGCCGAGGTCGCGGGCGCTGACCGGCGGGTTTTCGATGCCGCGCTTGGTGCGGTTCAAGGCGGCGAAGAGGTCGCCCATGACCCAATTCGCGGCGAGCTTCGGGTCGCGGCCGCGAGCCACCTCCTCGAAGTAGGCGGCGGTCTCCTTCTCCAGCACCAGCACGTGCGCGTCGTAGGCCGAGAGGCCGAAATCGCGCTGGTAGCGGGCTCGGCGGGCGTCCGGCAGCTCCGGCAGTCCGGCGCGCAGCTCCTCCACCCAGCCCGCGTCCAGCACCAGGGGCGGCAGGTCGGGGTCGGGGAAGTAGCGGTAGTCGTGCGCCTCTTCCTTGGAGCGCATGGAGCGCGTGACGCCGCGGGCGGTGTCGAACAGGCGCGTCTCCTGTTCGACGGTGCCGCCCTCCTCCCACACCTCGATTTGGCGGCGGGCTTCGGCCTCCACCGCCTGCATGACGAAGCGAATGGAGTTGACGTTCTTCACCTCGCAGCGGGTGCGGAAGCCCTCCCCCGGCTTGCGGACGGAGACGTTGACATCGGCGCGGAGCGAGCCCTCGTCCATGTTGCCGTCGCAGGTGCCGAGGTAGCGCATGATCTGGCGGAGCTTGGTCAGGTAGGCGCCGGCCTCCTCGGGGCTCCGCATGTCGGGCTCGGAGACGACCTCCATCAGCGCCACGCCGGAGCGGTTGAGGTCGATGTAGCTCTTGGTCGCGTGCTGGTCGTGCAGCGACTTGCCGGCGTCCTGCTCCAGGTGCAGGCGGGTGATGCCGACGCGCTTGCGGGCGCCGTCCGCGAGTTCGATTTCGACCGCGCCCTCGCCGACGATGGGGTGGGCGTACTGGCTGATCTGGTAGCCCTGCGGCAGGTCGGCGTAGAAGTAGTTCTTGCGGTCGAAGCGGGACCACAGGTGGATCTCGGCGCCCAGGCCGAGGCCGGTGCGGATGGCCTGCGCCACGCACTCCCGGTTCGGCACCGGCAGCATTCCCGGGAAGCCGGCATCCACCAGGCTGACCTGCGTGTTCGGCTCGGCGCCGAAGGCGGTCGCGGCGCCGGAGAACAGCTTGCTCCGGCTCACCACTTGGGCATGGACTTCGAGGCCCACGACCACCTCCCAAGTGCCGGTGCTGCCTTCGATCGTGTAACTCATCCTGTCACCATATGAGGTTTCGCCCCGGCCCGGCTTAGGCGCCGTGCCCGCGGGCGTAGCCGTTGCGCGCCGGCGGCGCCCAGCCGGCGGGCGGGGTCTTCGGTTCGTACACCTCGACGAGCAACGGGTGGCAGGCCACCGCATCGCTGGAGTGCTGGGCGCCGCAGTCGCCGCCGGGGCAGGCGGACAGTGCGCCCAAGAGGTCGATCTCGGCGAAGAACTCCAAGAAATCGCCCGGCCGCACGGGGCTGGCCTTCATGAAGTACCGCCCCGTGTCGCGGGCGAAGCCGGTGCACATGAAGACGTTGAGCACGTCGTGCACCGCCGGCTCGGCCTCCGCCAACGATCGGCCCGTCCTGCGGGCGAGCGCCCGCGTCAGGTTCGAATGGCAGCAGTGGTGGTAGTCGCCGCCGGATAGGAGCCGGTGAGTGTAGGGGTCGCAGCGGGTGCCGATGACGTCGTGCACGGAGCCGCCCCACTCGTCGAAGCCGTACCAGTCGAGCGTGTCCTGCGTGACCGTCGCCATCGGCCGGAGATGCGGCAGGGACGACCACAGCCGGTCCCCGGTGGACAAGTGGGTGCCGTGCAGCGCCCGCGTCTTGCCGGAGAAGAAGCGCTCGTCGAGGTCGTCGGCGGCCCAGAGGTTCAGATCCCCGACCTGCGGGCCTTCGACGCTGACGATGCGGAAGAAGCACCCCGCGGGCACGTCGAAGCAGCGCGCGTCGCGCGGCGGCACGACGGTCTCGACCACCTTGCGCCAACCCTCGCGGGCCGCGCGGTAGGCCGCGAGGTCCGGTCGGGGCAGGCTCCCGACCGGGTAGCAGACCACGGGCGCGACCGCCCTGCGCGCCACCGCGTCGGCGGGTTCGGTCGCCTCGGGCCGCACCGGCTTCATTTCGCCATGACGGCCGGCAGCGCGTCGAACGCCGCCGCGCGCTCCAGCGCCGCGCCGACCGCGAACACTGTTTCCTCGTCGAAGGCGCGGCCGATCACCTGGAGGCCGAGCGGCAGGCCCTGGGCATCGAGGCCGGCCGGGACGGAGATGCCGGGGAGGCCGGCGAGGTTGGCGGTCACCGTGAACACGTCGTTCAGGTACATGGTGACGGGGTCGTCCTGCTTCTCGTCCATGCCGAAGGCGGCGGAGGGCGTGGCGGGCGTGACGATGGCGTCCACCTTGGCGGCGCCGTTCGGGGCGAAGACCTCGTCGAAGTCGCGCTTGATGAGGGCGCGGACCTTTTGCGCCTTCAGGTAATAGGCGTCGTAGTAGCCGGCGGACAGCACGTAGGTGCCGATCATGACGCGGCGCTTCACCTCGGCGCCGAAGCCGGCGGCGCGGGTGCGCTCGTAAAGGTCCTTGAGGTCGCCGTTCCGCTCCTCCACCCGCAGCCCGTACCGCACGCCGTCGTAGCGGGCGAGGTTCGACGACGCTTCGGCTGGGGCCACGATATAGTAGGTGGGCAGCGCGTACTTGGTGTGGGGCAGGCTGATCTCGACGGTCTCGGCGCCGGCGTCACGCAGCCAATCCAGGCCTTGCCGCCACAGCGCCTCGATCTCGGCGGGCATCCCGTCCAGCCGGTACTCCTTGGGCACGCCGATGCGGAGGCCCTTCACCGAGCGCCCGCAGGCGGCGGCGAAGTCGGGCACGGGCACGTCGGCGCTGGTGGAGTCCTTCGGGTCGAAGCCGGACATGGAACGGAGGAGGATGGCGCAGTCCTCCACCGTCCGCGCCACGGGGCCGGCCTGGTCGAGGGAGGACGCGAAGGCCACCACGCCCCAGCGGCTGCAACGGCCATAGGTCGGCTTGATGCCGGCGATGCCGCAGAAGGCCGCGGGCTGGCGGATGGAGCCGCCGGTGTCGGTCGCCGTGGCGCCGAGCGCGAGCCGCGCCGCGACCGCCGCCGCCGAGCCGCCGGAGGAGCCGCCGGGCACCAGCCGCGCGTCCGGGTCGTTGCGGCGGTTCCAGGGATTCTCGACGGGGCCGAGAGCGGATGTGGTGTTGGACGAGCCCATGGCGAACTCGTCCATGTTGGTCTTGCCGAGGAACACCGCGCCGTCGCGGAGCAGGTTGGCGGTGACCGTGCTCTCGTAGGGCGGCACGAAACTGCCGAGGATGCGGCTGCCCGCGGTGGTGCGGACGCCCTCCGTGCAGAACAGGTCCTTGATGCCGAGCGGGGCGCCGTCCAGCGGCCCGAGGGCCTCGCCGCGGGCGCGCCGGGCGTCGCTGGCGCGGGCGCGTTCCAGGGCGCGCTCGCCGGTGACGGCCACGTAGGCGTTGAGGCGCGGGTTCAGCGCCTCGATGGCGTCGAGGTGGGCGCGCGTCAGTTCCTCGGCGCTGAGGTCGCGCGCGGCCAGGGCGTCGAGGGCGCCGCGCAGGGTCAGGTCGGTCGGTCGAGTCATTCCACCACCTTCGGCACGCCGAAATAGGCGCCCTCGCGGTCCGGGGCGTTGGCGAGCACGGCGTCCGGCTTGCCGCCGTCCGTCACGGCGTCCTCGCGGAGCCGCAGCGACACCGCCCCGCCGCCGGCCATGGGCTCCACGCCCTCGGTCGGCACCGCCTGCAACTGCTCCACCCAGCCGAGGATGCCGTTCAGCTCTGCCTCCATGCGGGCGAGCTCCGCCGGTTCCATCCGGATGCGGGCGAGCGAGGCGACGCGCCTCACCGTGTCGGCGTCGAGGGACATGCGCGATCCTGCGTCAGGATGTTATATCACTGGTGACTGATCTATCGGGCGCTATACCGGCGGCCATGCCCCTGTTCAACTTGGCGGAGATGCGGGCCGCCCTGCCCCGCGGCCAACGCCTGATCGGCCTCGATCCGGGGTCGAAGCTGATCGGCGTGGCGCTCTCCGATCCGCTGCTGATGCTGGCGAGCCCCTACGGCACCCTCAAGCGCGGCAAGCTGCGCGCCGCGGCCGAGGAGTTGCGCGCGATCGCGGCGAAGGAGGGCGCGGGCGGGCTGGTCGTGGGCTTGCCGCTTTCCATGGACGGGAGCTTCGGCCCGGCGGCGCATTCGGCGCGCGACTGGGCCAAGGCCCTGTCGGACGAAGCGGGGCTGCCGGCCGCCATGTGGGACGAGCGCCTGTCCTCGGCCGCGGTGAACCGCATGCTGATCGGGGAAGCGGACCTGAGCCGGGCCAAGCGGGCGCGGGTGGTGGACCGGGCGGCCGCGGCCTGGATGCTACAGGCGGCGCTGGACGCGACGCGCCCCCGCCCGGTGCCCTTCCCCGACGATGCGGCCCCGGTTTAGAAGCGGCAGCCCATGTCCTTCTCCTTCCCGATCCTGCCAAGCGGCCACCTGCTCGCCATCGAAGGATTGGAGCCGCCGCACATCGGGGCTTTGTTGGAACTGGCCGAGAGCTACGCGCTGCTCAACCGCTCGGGCAAGACGCAGCGCGACCTGCTGAAGGGCCGCACGCTCATCAACCTGTTCTTCGAGGACTCCACCCGCACCCGCACCTCCTTCGAGCTGGCCGGCAAGCGGCTGGGCGCCGACGTCCTCAACATGTCGGTCTCGACCAGCAGCGTGAACAAGGGCGAGACGCTGCTCGACACCGCCTCCACCCTCAACGCCATGCATTGCGACCTGCTGGTGGTGCGGCACGCGCAGTCGGGGGCGCCGGCGCTCCTGTCGCAGAAGGTGACGGCCAGCGTCATCAACGCCGGCGACGGCACGCACGAGCACCCGACCCAGGCGTTGCTGGACGCCCTGACGATCCTGCGGCGGAAAGGCCGGCTTGAGGGGCTGGTGGTCGCCATCTGCGGCGACGTGCTGCACAGCCGCGTGGCGCGGAGCAACGTCCACCTGCTCACGGCCATGAACGCCCGCGTGCGGCTGGTCGGGCCGCCGACGCTGATGCCGGCCGAGGCGGCGCGGCTCGGGGTGGAGGTCCACCACGACATGCGCCGCGGCCTGGACGGCGCCGATGTGGTGATGATGCTGCGCCTGCAGCGCGAGCGCATGACCGCCGGGCTGGTCCCCTCCCCGCGCGAGTTCTTCCGCTTCTACGGGCTGGACGCCGAGAAGCTCGCCCGGGCGAAGCCGGACGCCATCGTCATGCACCCCGGCCCGATGAACCGCGGCATCGAGATCGACAGCGCCGTGGCGGACGACCCCGAGCGGAGCGTCATCGGCGAGCAGGTGGAGATGGGCGTGGCCGTGCGGATGGCGGTGCTGGACGTGCTGGCGCGCGACCTGCGGCGGAACGCCTGAGGGATGGCGGCCACCCTGATCGCCGGCGCCCGCCTGCTCGACCCCGCCACCGGCACGGATGCCCCCGGCGACTTGCTGATGGAAGGCGGCGTCATCCTCGATCACGGCAAGGGCCTGGGGCGCCCGGACGGCGCCGAGGTCGTGGACGCCGACGGCCTTTGCCTCGCGCCGGGGCTGGTGGACCTGCGCGCCGCGCTCGGCGAGCCGGGCGCGGAGCACCGCGAGACCATCGCCTCGGCCGCGCAGGCCGCGGCGGCGGGCGGCATCACCACCCTCTGCGCCCTGCCCGACACCGTACCGGCGCTGGACGACCCGGCGCTGGTGCAGTTCGTGCTCCGGCGCGGGGAGGAAACGGGCTGCGTCACGTTGCTGCCCTACGCCGCCGCCACCAAGGGCTGCGCCGGGAAGGACCTGGCCGAGTACGGCTTGTTGCGCGAGGCCGGCGCGGTGGCATTCACGGACGGGACGCGGGCGATCGGCAGCGCGCGGGTGATGCGCCTCGCGCTCTCCTACGCCCGCGCCTTCGGCTCCTTCATCGTGCAGCACCCGGAGGAGCCGGCCCTCGCCGCCGGCGGGGCCGCGACGGAGGGCGAGTTGGCGACGCGCCTCGGCCTGCCCGGCATCCCGGCCGCCGCCGAAGCGATGCTGGTGGCGCGCGACGTGGCGCTCGCCCGGATCACCGGCGGCCACGTGCATTTCGCCCACGTCTCCACCGCGGCGGCGCTGGACCTCATCCGGGCCGCCAAGGCGGAGGGCTTGGCCGTCACCTGCGACACGGCGCCGCCCTACTTCGACCTGAACGAGACGGCGATCGGCGATTGGCGCTCCTACGCCAAGCTGTCGCCGCCGCTGCGGCCGGAGGCGGACCGGCTGGCGGTGGTGGCGGCGTTGGCGGACGGCACGATCGACGCCATCGCCTCCGACCACCAGCCGCGCGACGCGGACGACAAGCGGCTGCCCTTCGTGCAAGCCGAGGCGGGCGGCGCCGGGCTCGCCACCCTGCTCGGCGTGGCCTTGGCGCGGGTCCATGCCGGCGACCTCCCGTTGCTCCAGGCGCTGGACCTGCTGACGGCGCGGCCGGCGAAGCTGCTCGGGCTCCCCGTCGGGCGGCTCGCCAAAGGGGCGCCCGCCGACCTGGTGCTGTTCGACCCCGAGCGCGCTTGGCAGGTGAAGGCGGGCCAGTTGCCGGGCAAGGCGCAGAACTCGCCCTTCGACGGGCGGGCGTTGGAGGGCCGGGTGGTCGGAACTTGGAAGAACGGCCAAAGGGTGTTCGGCTGATGGCTTTGGTTGTGGCGTTGTTGCTCGGCTACCTGCTCGGTTCCGTGCCTTGGGGGCTGTTGCTGACGCGCGCCGCCGGGCACGGCGACATCCGCGCCATCGGCTCGGGCAACATCGGCGCCACCAACGTGCTCCGCACCGGCAACAAGGGGCTGGCGGCGGCGACGCTGGCCTTGGACGTGCTGAAGGGCATGGCGGCCCTACTGGTCGCAGAGGCGGTCTGGGGCGAGGCGGCGGGGCTCGCGGCCGGCTTCGGCGCCATGCTGGGCCACGCCTTCCCCGTTTGGCTCGGCTTCCGCGGCGGCAAGGGCGTGGCGACGGGCGCGGGCGTTCTGCTGGCCGCCTCGTGGTGGATGGGGCTGGCGGCGGTGCTGGTGTGGCTGGCGACGGCCGCCCTCACCCGGCTGTCCTCGGCCGGCGCGCTGGCGGCCTGCGCGGCAGCGCCCGTGGTCGCCCTGGTGGCGGGCCGGACGGACCTCGCGCTCTTCGCCGCTGGGATCGCGGCGCTGGTGGTGTTCCGCCACCGGGCCAACATCGCCCGCCTGCTTGCCGGGACTGAGCCGCGGATCGGCCAGAAGACGTGACGGGCAAGGTGGTCCCGGCGATCGCGCCGGCCGATGCTGTCGCGCGATTGCGCCTTGCCCGCACGGACGGCATCGGCCCGCAGACCTTCCGCCGCCTGCTCGAACGCTTCGGTTCCGCCGCGGCGGCGCTCGAGGAGATGCCTGGCTACGGCCGCGGCCGCCTCCGCGCGCCGCCAGAGGCTGAGGCGTTGCGTGAGATGGACGCGGTGGCGGCGCTCGGCGGCTCCTTCCTCTTTCTCGGCACGCCCGGTTACCCGCCGCTCCTCGACACGCTGACCGACCCGCCGGCCGTGCTCGCCTTGCTCGGCGACCCGGCAGCCCTCGGCCCGCGCGCCGTCGCGGTGGTAGGAGCGCGCAACGCCTCCGCCGCCGGCCGCCGGATCGCGGACGACCTGGCCGAGTCGCTCGCGGCCCACGGCCTCGTCGTGGTGTCGGGCATGGCGCGCGGGATCGACGCGGCGGCGCACCAAGGGGCGATGCGGAAAGGGCGCACCGTCGCCGTGGTCGCCTGCGGCCTCGACCAGCCCTACCCGCCGGAGCACGCTCCCCTCCAGGCCCGCATCGCCGCCGAGGGCGGGGCGGTGCTGGCGGAGGCGCCGCTCGGAACGGCGCCGCACGCCCGGCACTTCCCGCGCCGCAACCGGATCGTCGCCGGCCTGTCGCTCGGCGTCGTGCTGGTGGAGGCGGCGGTGCGGTCCGGCAGCCTGATCACCGCCCGCCTCGGCCTGGAAGCAGGGCGGGAGATCTTCGCCGTGCCGGGCAGCCCGCTGGACGAGCGATGCCGGGGTTGCAACGACCTCATCCGGCAAGGCGCCCACCTGACCGAAGGACCGGAGGACGTGCTGGCCCACCTGCCGCAAACTCCGGACTCGGCACCTGCCTTCGTGTTCCGCCCCACGGCCAGGAACATGCCGGCGCCTGCGACTCGGGCCGGCGAGGCGCGCGAGCCCTCCGGGGACGAGGCGCAAGTGCTTGATCTATTAGGCCCATCGCCGATCGCGGTTGACGACGTGCTGCGGCGTTGCCAACTCTCTGCGCCTGTTGTCCAGGCGATTCTGCTCGATCTCGAACTGTCCGGCCGCGCGGAGATGCTGCCGGGCAACCGGGTCGCCCTGACCGGCAAGGGTTGAGACGCGCCGCCGCAGCGCGACACCAGGACCCGGAGTCCCATGCCCGACGTAGTCGTCGTCGAATCACCCGCCAAAGCCAAGACCATCAACAAGTACCTCGGCCGGGACTTCACCGTGCTGGCGTCCTTCGGCCACGTGCGCGACCTGCCCCCGAAGGACGGCTCCGTCCGCCCGGAGGAGGACTTCGCCATGGACTGGGAGTCCGAGGACCGCGGCGAACGGCAGGTGAACGAGATCGCCCGGGCGCTGCGCGGCGCCCGCCGCCTGTTCCTCGCCACCGACCCGGACCGCGAGGGCGAGGCCATCTCCTGGCACGTGCGGGAAATGCTGGCCCGGAAGGGCGCGCTGAAGGGGGTCGAGGTCAACCGAATCACCTTCAACGAGATCACCAAGCGCGCGATCCAGCACGCCATTGCCCACCCGCGCGACTTGGACGCGCCGCTGATCGACGCCTACATGGCGCGCCGGGCGCTGGATTACTTGGTCGGCTTCACCCTCTCGCCCGTGCTGTGGCGCAAGCTGCCGGGCAGCCGGAGCGCCGGGCGCGTGCAGTCCGTCGCGCTGCGCCTGATCTGCGAGCGCGAAGCGGAGATCGAGGCGTTCCGCGCCCGGGAATACTGGACGGTGGAGGGCCGCTTCACCACGCCGCAGGGCGCGCCCTTCACCGCCCGGCTGACCCACCTCGATGGCCGGAAGCTCGAGCAGTTCGACCTGCCGGACGAGGCCTCGGCGATGCGCGCCAAGGCCGCGGTCGAGGCGGGCGAGTTCAGCGTCCTCTCCGTCGAGAAACGCCGCGTCCGGCGCAACCCGCCGCCGCCCTTCACCACCTCCACCCTCCAGCAGGAGGCGTCGCGCAAGCTGGGCATGGGCGCGCAGCAGACCATGCGCACGGCCCAGCAGCTCTACGAGGGCGTGGACATCGAGGGCGACACCGTCGGCCTCATCACCTACATGCGGACGGACGGCGTGCAGATGGCGCGGGAGGCGGTCACCGCCATCCGCGGCCATGTCGGGGATGCGTTCGGCCCCGACTACGTGCCCGCGGCGCCGCGCGAATACAGCAGCAAGGCCAAGAACGCCCAGGAGGCGCACGAGGCGATCCGCCCGACCGACGTGCGGAACACGCCGGAGCGCGTGGCCCGCTTCCTCGACGACCGGCAGCGGCGCCTCTACGAGCTGGTGTGGAAGCGCGCCGTCGCCAGCCAGATGCAGTCGGCCGAGCTGGACCAGACCGCGGTGGACCTGGCCGACGCGGCGGGCCGCACGCGGCTGCGCGCCACCGGCTCGGTGATCGCCTTCGACGGCTTCCTCAAGCTCTACCGCGAGGACCTCGACGACAGCGAGGCGGACCGCCGCGCCGGCCTGCTGACCGGCGCCAAACCCGGCGAGGACGAAGACACCCGGACCCTCCCGCCCATGCGCGAGAAGGACCCGTTGAAGCGCGGCGAGGTTTCGGCGCACCAGCACTTCACCCAGCCGCCGCCGCGCTACTCGGAAGCGAGCCTGGTCAAGCGGATGGAGGAGTTGGGCATCGGCCGCCCCTCCACCTACGCCTCCATCCTGCAAGTCTTGCAGGACCGGAACTACGTCACGCTGGAGAAGCGGCGGTTCCAGCCGGAGGACCGCGGCCGGCTCGTCACCGCCTTCTTGGTGGCTTTCTTCGAGCGCTACGTGGACACCGGCTTCACCGCCGGGCTGGAGGAGCAGCTCGACGACATCTCCGGCGGGCGCATCGCCTGGCGGGAGGTGATGCGGCAGTTCTGGGACGATTTCTCCCGCGCGGTGGGCGCCACCAAGGACCTCAAGATCAGCGACGTGATCGACGCGCTGGACGAGGAGCTGGGGCCGCACTTCTTCCCCGGCCGCGCCGACGGCACCGATCCGCGCGCCTGCCCGGCCTGCGCCGGCGGGCGGCTCGGATTGCGGCTCGGGCGGTCGGGCGCCTTCGTCGGCTGCTCCAACTACCCGGAATGCCGCTACACCCGGCCGCTCGCCGTGCCGGGGGCGGAGGGCGAGAACGCCTCCACGCTCAACGAAGGGCAACGCGAGCTGGGGACCGATCCGGCCACCGGCCAGAACGTCACCCTCCGGCGCGGCCCTTACGGCTTGTACGTGCAGCTTGGTGAAGGCGGCACGGACGAGAAGGGCAAGCCGACCAAGCCGCGCCGCGCCAGCCTGACGCGGGACATGGCCCCCGAGACGCTGGACCTCGACCGGGCTTTGGCGCTGCTGTCCCTGCCTCGCGTGGTGGGCCGCGACCCGGAAACGGGCGGCGAGATCACCGCCGGCATCGGCCGGTTCGGCCCGTACATCCGCCTCGGCACCGCCTACCAGTCCTTGGAGCCGGGCGACGACGTGCTGACGCTCGGCATGAACCGCGCCATGGACCTGCTGGCGAAGGCGCGGGCCAAGGTGCGCCCGCTCGGCGCCCACCCGCAGGACGGGCAACCGGTCGAAATCCGCAAGGGTCGCTTCGGCCCCTACGCGCAGCACGGCAACCGCGTCGCCAACCTGCCGCGCAACGTGGAGATGGAAGAGGTCACGCTCGACCAAGCGGTGCAGCTCCTGGGCGAGAAGGGCAAGGAACTGGCGCCGAAAGGCGCCAAAGGCCGGCGCGGCAAGGCGGCCGCCGGGAAGTCGGGTGCCGGAGCGGCGGGCAAGACGAACGGCGCGGCGGCCGCCGAGGCCGCTCCCGCGGCCCGCAAGCCGCCAGCGGCCGGCAAGGTCGCAGCGCGCAAGGCGGCGCCCGCCAAGCCTGCGCGGGAAGCCACCGGCAAGTCCTCCTCGGCCAAGCCGGCCGTGCGAGCTGCCAAGCCGGCGACCACGGCCCGGCCCGCGGCGGCGACGCGGAAGCCGGCGGCAACCAAGGCCAAAGCCACGGCGGCGCGCGGCAAGGGCAAAGCCTGAGCATGGCGCGCCGGCCGTCCGGTCCTCCCGCCGGGCCGGCGCCTCTCCCCTCGAAGGAGGAACTGCGCCGTTTCCTCCGTGCCGCGACGGGACGCGTCGGCAAGACGGAGATCGCCCGGCACTTCGGCCTTTCCACCGACCAGCGCCCGGCGCTCCGCGACCTGCTGCGGTCGCTGAAGGAGGACGGCTCCGTTGCGCCCGCCGGGCGGCGCGGGGTGGCGGCGCCCGGCCGGTTGCCCGAGATGGCGGTGGTCGAGGTGTTCGGCACCGACCCGGACGGCGACCCGCTCGCACGGCCGGTGTCCTGGCCGGAGGGGAGCGGGCGGCCTCCCCTGGTGCTGATGCGGCCGGAACGTCCGGGGCAGCCGGCGCTGGCGCCCGGCGAGCGGGTGCTGGCGCGGCTCAAGTACATCGGCGCCGGCCGCTACGAGGGCCGCACCTTCAAGCGGATCGGCTCCGCCGCGCCGCTCCGCATCCTGGGCGTCTACGAGCACGGCCGCATCGAGCCCACCGACCGGCGGCAGCGCGCCGACTGGACGGTGCCGGAGCACGAGCGGCACGGCGCCGAGCCGGGCGAGATCGTGCTCGCCGAGCCGTTGCCGGCGCGCGCGCTCGGCCCCCGCCCGGCGCGGGTGGTCGAGCGCCTGGGACGGGTGGACGACGCGCGCGCCGTCTCCCTCATCTGCATCCACACCCACGGCATCCCCGACCGCTTCCCGCCGGAGGCGCTGGCCGAGGCCGAGGCGGCGCGAGCCGTCCCCCTCGACGGGCGGGAAGACCTGCGCGGCGTGCCGCTCGTCACCATCGACGGCGAGGACGCGCGCGACTTCGACGACGCAGTGTTCGCGGAGCGGGACGGCGACGGCTGGCGCGTGCTGGTCGCCATCGCGGACGTGGCGCACTACGTCCGGCCCGGGAGCGCGCTCGACCGCGAGGCGCGGGAGCGCGGCAACAGCGTCTATTTCCCGGACCGCGCCGTGCCGATGCTGCCGGAGGCGCTGTCCAACGGCTGGTGCAGCCTGAAGCCGCGCGAGGACCGCGGCTGCTTGTTCGTGGAGATGCGCTTCGACGCGAGTGGCAAGAAGACCGGCCACCGCTTCGGCCGCGGCCTGATGCGCAGCGCCGCCCGCCTCACCTACGAGCAGGCGCAGGCGGCGATGGACGCCGGCACGGACCCGGACGGCGTGCCGGCAGGCGGGATGCCGGCGCTGAATGGCGCCTTCCGCGCGCTGCTGGCGGCGCGGGAGGAGCGCGGGACGCTGGACCTGGAGATGCCGGAACGGCGCGTGCTGCTGGATGAGGCGGGCCGCGTGACGGCCGTGGTGCCGCGGGCGCGGCTCGACGCGCACCGTTTGATCGAGGAGTTCATGGTCGCCGCCAACGTCTGCGCGGCGGAGGAGCTGGAGCGCCGGCGCCAGCCCTGCATGTACCGCGTCCACGACCAGCCCTCGGCCGAGAAGCTGGAAGGGCTGCGGCAGTTCTTGGAAACCTTCAGCATCTCCCTGCCGCCGGCGGGGCAGGTCCACCCGCGCTCGTTTTCCCACGCGCTGTCCATCGTCCGGGGGCGGCCGGAGGAGCGGCTGGTGCACGAGGCGGTGCTGCGCGGGCAGTCGCAGGCGGCCTACCACCCGGAGAACATCGGCCATTTCGGCTTGGCCTTGCAGCGTTACGCCCACTTCACCAGCCCCATCCGCCGCTACGCCGACCTCGTGGTGCATCGCGCGCTGATCAGCGGCCTGCGCCTCGGCCCGGACGGGTTGGGCGAGGCCGAGGCGGAGCGCCTCCCGGACATCGCCGAGCACATCACCCGCACAGAGCGCCGGGCCGCGGCGGCGGAGCGCGACGCGGTGGACCGCTACCTCGCGGCGCACATGGCGCACCGGATCGGAAACCACTTCGACGCGCGCGTTTCGGGGGTGACACGCTTCGGCCTCTTCGTCACGCTGGACGAGAACGGCGCGAGCGGGATCGTCCCGCTCGGGTCGCTGCCGGACGACCGATGGACAGAGGACGAGGGCGGGCGCGCGCTGGTGGGCCGGAGGACGGGGCTGCGCTTCACCCTGGGACAGGCGGTCGAGGCGAGGCTGGCGCAGGCGGACCCGCGCACCGGCAGCCTTGTGTTCCACGTGCTCGGTGGAGCGGGTTCGCCGGCTTCAGGCGGCGGTCGCGGTCGTGGCGCCGCCCGCGCCGCCCCGGGCCGGGGACCTCGTCGGCGCTCCTGATCCTCCTTCTGCTGTTCGCGCATCCGGCGCGGGCGGAGGAAGCGGCCGATTTCCCGCGCGCCAGGGTGGAAGCGGTGCTCGCCACCGCCTTGGGCGCCGTGCTGGAACGCCACATCGAGGGCGCGCCGCCGGCCAGCCTCGCCTTTTGGAGCCTCCGCGGCTTGGAGGTGTTAGAGCCCGCGCTGCGCCCGGAGCTGCGTGGCGACGTTTTGGTGCTCGGCGCCGGGTCGGAGCGGCCGCTCGCGGTCCGTGTCCTGCCTGCCGTGGCACCGACGGCGGCCCCCGAAACCGCGGCGCCCGCCCTGGCTCACGCCCTCGTGGCCATGTTCGACGCGGCCTGGCGGACGTCCCCGGCCTTGCGGCGCGTCGGGCCGGAGCGGATGCTGCGCAGCGCCTTCGACGAGCTGTTCGACCACCTCGACCCGCACAGCCGTTACCTGACGCCGGAAGAGGCGTTGGCGGCCCGCATCCGACGTGTCGGGCAGGCGGGGCTTGGCCTGCGGCTTGGCGTGGCGGGCGGCCGTGGCGGCGCGCGCGGTGTGGTCGTGGCGGCGCTTTCGCCGGACGGGCCGGCGGCGGCGGCCGGGCTACGGGTCGGAGACCGGGTCGTGGCCGTGGACGGTGTGCCCGTCTCGGGGCGCGACCTCGGCTTCGCCGCGACCCTCCTCGAAGGCCCGGCCGAAACCGAGGTGGAAATCCGGATCGAACGGGCTGGCCGTCGCCGGGCGGTGTTGCTGCGGCGGATCGCGGCGCCGGCGTCCCCCGTCCGGGCCGAAACGCGCGACGGGGTGCTCTGGCTGCGCATCGAAGCCTTCGCCGACACCACCGACGAACGTTTGGCTGACGCCCTCTTCGCAGGCTCGGGAGCGGCGCGCGGCGTGGTGCTGGACCTGCGCGGCAACCGCGGCGGTTTGCTGAGCCAGGCGGTGGCGGTGGCGAGCGCCTTTCTCCCGGGCGGCACGGTGGCCTTGACCGCGGGGCGGCACCCGGACGCGGCGCGGCTTTGGCAGGCGAACGGGCCGGACCTCGCGGAAGGCCTGCCCGTGGTGGTGCTGGTGGACGGACGTTCGGCATCGGCCGCCGAGATCGTTGCGGCGGCGCTGGGGGACCGTGGCCGAGCGGTGGTCGTCGGCAGCGTCACCACCGGAAAAGGGTTGATCCAGGCCGTCGTGCCGTTGCCGAACGGCGGCGAATTGCTGGTCACGTGGTCGCAGGTGCTCGGCCCGGGTGGGCGGCCGATCCAAGGCATCGGCGTGCTGCCAACGGTATGCACCAGCCTCGGGACGGACGCCCTGGCCGAGAACTTGGCGCGCCTGCGCCGGGACGAGCCGCCGGTGGCCATGGCCCCGGCCCGTCCTCGCGCCCTCCGCACGCCGCCGCCTACTCCCTTGTCATCCGCCGAGATCGCCGCCTTGCGCGCGTCCTGCCCGCCGGCCGAGGGCCGCGACGCCGATGTGGCAGCGGCGCGAGCATTGCTGGACTCGCCGAACGCCTATGCCGCCGCGCTGGCGCGATGACCGTTCCCGCTTGACGCGCCCGCGCGCGGCGTTAGCTTCCTGCGCCACCATTTACACGCACACGCTCAAGGACCGGGACACGCCGCCATGGCCAAGTCAAACACCATCCAGATCAGGTTGGTCAGCAGCGCCGAGACGGGCTACTTCTACGTCACGAAGAAGAACGTCCGGAACAGCACCGGCAAGCTTGAGATGAAGAAGTACGATCCGGTTGTGCGCAAGCACGTCGTCTTCCGCGAAGCCAAGATCAAGTAGAGTGGCGACGCCCCCTACTTAGTCCTTGCTTTGCGCCGCCCGCGCCGGCGCGACCTCCACCCTGTTCCGTCCCAGCGACTTGGCCCGGTAAAGCGCAACGTCCGCCGCGGCGATGGCCTCGGAAGCGCTCACGCCGGTCGGCGTTATCGCCAGTCCGACGCTCACCGTGACGCTCACCTCGCCTTGGCCGGTCGGTATGGGCGTCCGTTCCAGTGCTGCGCGGAGGCGCTCGGCGATGGCAACCGCTTCCTCAGGCGGCGCGTCGGCCAGCACCACCAGGAACTCTTCCCCGCCGAAGCGCGCCACCACGTCGGCGGCGCGGAGCTGCGAACGGAGGCGTTCGGCGACCTCCTGCAGCACCTTGTCGCCTCCGGCGTGGCCGTGGCCGTCGTTGATGGCTTTGAAGCGGTCCACGTCGATCATCATAACCGCCACGTCGCCGGCGCGCAGCGCGGCTTCGAGGTGGTGTTGGACGAAGCGGCGGTTCCGCAGGCCCGTGAGCGGGTCGCTGACTGCCAACTCCAACGAGCGGTCGAGGTCGGTTCGGAGGCGCTCCTCGTAGCGTCGCCGGCGGATCTGGTTGCGCGCCCTGGCGCGTAGTTCGTTGCCGTCGACCGGTCGCAGGACGTAGTCGCTGGCGCCGATCTCGAAGCCGCGCAAGACGAGATCGCGCTGCGCCGGATCGGCGACCAGCAGCACCGGGAGGTCCCGCGTGGCGTGTTGGGCCTTCATGCGCGAGGCGAACCGGAGGTGCTCCATGCCCGTCGCGGGCAGGCACAAGATGGCCAGGTCGAAGCGGCCCGTAGTCAATGCCGCTTCGGCCTCCTCCGGCCGGCTCACCAGGGCCGGCACGGCGCCGTCCGCCACCAGGCAGGAGCCCACCTCCGCCGCTTCGGCGTCATCGGCGAGCACCAGCACCGCGCTCCCGGCCACCGCCGCCTCGGGAGTGACGGGCGGTTCCACCCCGAGTTGCCGTGCGATTTCGGCCCGCAGGCGCCAAGCGTCCTGCACCTGCTTCACGCGCAGAAGGGCGCGCAGCCGGGCGAACAGCGTCACGTCGTCGACCGGCTTCGACAGGAAGTCGTCCGCGCCGGCCTCCAAGCCCCGGACACGCTCCGAACGGTCGATCAGCGCGGTGACCATGACCACAGGGATATGCGCGGTGCCGGGGTTGGCCTTCAGGGCCCGGCAGGTCTCGAAGCCGTCCATTTCCGGCATCATGACGTCGAGCAGAATCACGTCCGGCGACCATTGGGCGGCCACGGCCAGCGCTTCGGCTCCGCTCGCCGCCATGGTCACCTCGAAGAACTCAGCCGCGAGCTTCGCTTCGAGAAGGCGGCGATTCACCGGGATGTCGTCCACCACGAGCACGCGCGCGCTCATGTGACGCACCTGTGAAGTTTCGCCGTTGCAGAGCGCCTCGTACCGGGCCCGGCCTGTGCCGTCTCCAATGCGACGCCTAGAAGGGTTGCCGGCCGGTTCGGACCGGTCGGAGGCAATCCAGCGGCAACACCAAGGAGTGGGGCATGTCGGGTGTCACGGTCGGCGGGACGGGGCGGAGGTTTGGGTCCAACGCGACGCTCTTCTTCCGCCGTTGGCTCGCGAACCCGTTGCAGATGGGTTCCGTCGTTCCTTCCTCGCCGGCCTTGTGCCGCCGCATCGCCGCGCTGGTCGAGCGGTCGCCGGGCGAAGCGGTGTTGGAACTCGGGGCGGGCACAGGCGTGGTGAGCCGCGCCTTGCTGGACTCGGGCGTCCCGCCGGAACGACTCCTCGTCGTCGAGATCGTCCCGGACATGGCCAGCCATCTCCGCCAAGTCCTGCCGGGGGTGGACGTGCTCTGCGGCGACGCCTTCGATCTCGGCCGGGTGCTGCCGAAACGCTGGCACGGGCGGATCGGAACTGCGATCTGCGGCATACCCCTGGTGCTGCTGCCCACAGAACAGCAGAAGCGCTTCGTGAACGCCGTTGACGCCGTGGCGCCGGGCCGCGGGTTCCTCCTCTACACCTACTGTGTCACCTCGCCCTTGCCGTACCGCAGGCTCGGCTTGGCCGCGAGGCGCGAGGCCTGGACGCCCTGGAACCTGCCGCCGGCAAGCGTCTGGCGTTATCGGCAGAACGACGCTGGTGTCCATTCCTGAAGCCAGTTCATGGTGGCGACTGCTTTTTGGTAAGCACCTTGGTTGGCACTCTACTAAAAGTTTCGCTTCCGATGTGAGGAAACGTACTGTCCGAGGGGTGATGCATACCCGCTCGGGAACGCGTTGCGAACGTGCATCAGAGTGTTGACCGACCCTGCCACACCTGCGTGGAGAAGAAAGCAACTTTCGCCCGCTCACCCATGATCGGAGCCGTGGCTCACGGGTGTGGTGGGGCTCCCCGGTCACGAAGCGCATTTCGTTACAAGACAAAGTTTGTTTGAAGCTGGATTGTTGCCTGGCGACTACAGAGGGGTGGGCTTCGGTCTCCAAACCCCGGCCTCTTGAAGCCACACCCGTTTGCGGAGCACAGGACCCGAAAGGATGGCTTTGCCACTCCCGCCCGGGACGCGCCTTGCAACTAAGCTACCTCACGGCGAACTGCGTCTTCCCGAACATGTTCTCCCGCTCGGCATCCGTCATGGATCCCTGGCGGTGACAATCGGCAAGCACCGCCACGCCGCGCTGCACCGCCGGCCGCGCCGCAATCGCGGCGTGCCACCGCTTCACGGCCGGGTACACGGCCAAGTCCATGCCGCGCCGGTCCGCGTTGCGGATCCACGGGAAGGTGCAGACGTCAGCTATTGAATAGCCCTGGCCGGCGAGGAACGCGCTCTCGCCAAGCCGCTTCTCCAGCACGCGGTGCAGGCGTGCCACCTCGTTGGTGTAACGCTCGACGGCGTAGGGCAGCTTCTCGGGCGCGTAGTTGGCGAAGTGGTTGTACTGGCCGAACATGGGTCCCACCCCGCCCACTTGGAACATCACCCATTGCAGGCAGCGGTACTGTTCTGCGCGGTCGCGCGGCAGCAGGGCGCTGCCGGCCTTCTCGGCGAGGTAGATGAGGATGGCGCCGCTCTCGAAGAGCGGGAACGGCCCACCGCTTGGCCCATCGGGGTCCACAATAGCCGGGATGCGGTGGTTCGGCGTGACGGCCAGGAATTCCGGCTTGAACTGGTCGCCGGCGCCGATGTTCACCGGCACCACTCGTAAGGCAGGCCCAGTTCTTCGAGCATGATGTGGGCCTTGTGGCCGTTGAACGTCGGCCAGGTCCAGACCCGGATGGGCTTCCGCGACGTCGAAGCGTCGGTCGCCATGCGTGCTCGCCCCCCTGTTCGCGGCAGAGTTGGGTCGGGCGCGTGGCTCCGCAACCGCGCGTGCCCCGCCTCCCTTCCCCGTCAGGCGTTGCCCGCGAGGTACTCCATCGCCGCCTGGACGCCGCCCGGCTTGTGCGGGACGCCGGCCGCGCGCAGCCCCATTTCCACGCCGCCCAGCGTGCCGACCAGTTGCAGATCGCCGAAGTCACCCAGGTGGCCGATGCGGAACACCCGGTCCTTGAGCGGCCCGAGGCCGTTGCCGAGGCTCATGTTGTGCCGCTCCAGGATCGTGGCGCGGAGCGCGTCGGCACTGTGCCCCTCCGGCACCCGAACCGCGGTCAGGCTGGAGGAGTAGTGCCGCGGCTCCTCGCACTGGATCTCCAGCCCCCAGGCGCGCACGGCCCGGCGGGTCGCTTCCGCGTGGCGGTCGTGGCGGGCGAAGACGTTGTCCAGCCCCGCCTCCGCGAGCATGTCCACCGCCGCGTCCAGCCCGTACAGCAGGTTGGTGGCCGGCGTGTAGGGGAAGTAACCGGTCTCGTTCGCGGCCAGCATCGCCCGCCAGTCCCAGAAGGAGCGCGGCAGCTTCGCGTCTTCCGACGCCTTCAGCGCCTTGGCCGAAACCGCGTTGAAGGACAGGCCGGGCGGCAGCATCAGCCCCTTCTGGCTGCCCGCCACCGTGACGTCCACGCCCCATTCGTCGTGCCGGTAGTCGATGGAGCCGAGCGAGGAAATGGTGTCCACCAGCAGCAGCGCCGGGTGGCCGGCGGCGTCGATCGCCTTGCGGACCTCGTCGATGCGGGAGGTGGCGCCGGTGGAGGTCTCGTTGTGGACCACGCAGACCGCCTTGATCGCGCGCTCCTTGTCCTCCCGCAGCCGGGTCTCGATTTGGGCGGGATCGGCGCCGCGGCGCCAGTCGCCCGCCAGGAACTCCGGCCGGAGCGTCAGGCGCTCCGCCATCTCCCGCCAAAGGGTGGCGAACCAACCCGTTTCGCACATCAGCACGCGGTCGCCGGGCGACAGCGTGTTCGCCAGCGCCGCCTCCCAAGCGCCCGTGCCGGATGCCGGGTAGATCACCACGTGCGAGGCGGTGCGAAAAACGGTCCGCGCCTTTTCCAGGAGCGCCTTGCCGAAGCGGCCAAACTCGGGGCCGCGGTGGTCCATGGTGGGGTTGTCCATAGCCCGTAGCACGCGGTCCGGCACGTTGGTGGGACCGGGGATCTGGAGGAAGTGCCGACCGGCCGTCGGCTTGGTTTCCACGTAGGCCATGGGTGCTCCTGTCGGTTCCGATCCGTCTACCCCCGGCGGGCGTGCCGGCCAATGGCCCCGGGGCGGCCTGGCGCCTCAGTTGCAGGGGCCGCAACCCCTTTCCTAAAATCCGGCCGACGCGAGGGAGGATGGTGCGTGTTCCGCGAGCGCGCCCGGGCGATCGCCGCCGCTTGCCTGTCGGCCGCCGCGTGGGCCGTCCCGCCTGCCAGGGCGCAGGCCCCGATCGCCATCGTGACCAGCTTCGGCTCCGCGTCCGCCGCCGGCATCGTGGCCCGGCTGCTCGCCACCGAGTTCACGCCGATTCTCGGAGCGCCAGTGGTGGCGAAGAACACGACGGCCGCGCGCGCCCAGACGGGGAGACGCTGCTGTTCTCGCCGATCGGCTTGATCGCCATCCAGCCGAGCTTCATGCGGAACGCCGGCTACCGCGCCACCGACTTGGCGCCGGTCTGCATGGTGAACAAGGCGCCGCTGGCGATGATGACACCGCTCGTCTCCGGGCTTCGGACGGTGGCCGACGTGTTGGCCCGTGCGCGGGCCGAGAACGGCCGGATGCCCTACGGCACCACCCGCATGGGCACGACGCCGCACCTCAGCATGGTGATGTGGGCGCGCGCCGCCGAGGTGGGCCTGAGCCACATAACCCACCGCGGCCCGGCCGACCTGATGGTGGCCTCCTAGCGGGGCAGCGTCCTAATCATGAACGACCACCGTTCCTCGGTCCGCGCCAGCGGGCTGCACGCCATCGCCGCGCTGTCCGCCGAGCGGCTGCCCGCCCCCCCCCCGACACCCCGACCATGGGCGAAGCCGGGTTCCCGATCGAGATGTCGATCTGGCACGGCCTGTTCGCGCCCGCGGCGACACCGACCCAGACGATCGCCCGCATCGAGGCCGCTTGCGAGCGCGCGGTGCGTGCGCCGGCCGTGATTCAGGGGCACGAGCGCATCCGGACCCCGGTCGTCCAACTCAACGTCCGCGACTTCAGCGCCGCCGTCGCCCGCGACGTCGAGACCACGCGGCGCGTCATCGAGGAAAACGGCTTGCGCCAAGCCGAGTGAGCCGTGGGCCGACGGGGCGCGCTCCGGGACGGGAAGGGCTATATGTCCCGGCCACCCCAACCCGCCGGTAGACCGCCATGAACATGATGAACCGCCCCGTCGCCCTCGGCGATCCGCGCTTGGCCCGGCGCCTCGCGCGCGAAACCGAGGGCGAGGTGCTGTTCGGGGCCGGGGACCGGGGCCGCTACGCGACGGACGCCTCCATCTACCAGATCGAGCCGGTGGGCGTGCTGGTACCCAGGCGGTTGGAGGACGTCGAGGCGGCGATTGCGATCTGCCGCGAAGAGGGCGTGCCGGTGTTGCCGCGCGGCGCCGGCACCAGCCAGTGCGGCCAAACCGTCAACCGCGCCCTGGTCATCGACTGCACCAAGCACCTGCGGCGCGTGCTCTCGGTGGACGCGGAGGCCGGCGTCGCCCGCGTCGAGCCGGGCATCACCCTCGGCGCGCTGAACGACGCGCTCAAGCCGCACGGGCGCTTTTTCCCGGTGGACCCTTCCACCTGGGCGCGCTGCACCATCGGCGGCATGGCCGGCAACAACTCCTGCGGCGCCAAGTCCATCCGCTACGGGCTGATGGCGGACAACGTGCTGGGCATCGACGCGCTGCTGGCGGACGGCTCGCGGTTCCGCTTCGGCGACCTGCCGGACATCCTCGGCGCCGATGTGCCGGCGGGCGCGGCCGACCTCGTCCAGAGGCTGCGGGCGCTCGGCGCGCGGGAGGCGGACGAGATCGCGGCGCGCTTCCCGCCCCAGCTCCGGCGCGTCGGCGGCTACAACCTCGACGCGCTGACGCCGGCCGCGCGCGCCGCCGGGCGCGGCAACCTGGCGCGGCTGCTGGTGGGGAGCGAAGGCGGCCTCGCCTTCTCGGCGGCACTGGATCTCAAGCTCTGGCCGATCAAGCCGCGCAAGGTGCTCGGCATCTGCCAGTTCCCGACCTTTCGCGCGGCGATGGAGGCGGCGCGGCACCTGGTCGCGCTCGACCCGGAGGCGGTGGAACTCGTGGACCGGACGATGATCGACCTCGGCCGGTCCATCCCGATCTACCGCGCCACCATCGACCGCATGGTACGGGGCGAGCCGGACAGCCTGCTCATCGTCGAGTTCCACGGGCACGAGGAGGAGCCGCTGCTGCGCGGCCTCGATCGGCTGGAGGAGATGATGGGCGACCTCGGCCACCGGGACGCTGTGGTGCCCGCCACCGACGCAGGCTTCCAGGCCGCCATCGCCGAGGTGCGCGAGGCCGGGCTGAACATCATGATGTCCATGAAGGGTGACGGCAAGCCGGTCTCCTTCATCGAGGACTGCGCGGTGGACCTCGACCACCTGGCCGACTTCACCGAGAAGCTGAACGAGGTGTTCGCCAAGCACGGCACGAAAGGCACTTGGTACGCCCACGCTTCCGTCGGCTGCCTGCACGTCCGGCCGGTGCTGAACATGAAGGACCCGGCGGAGGTGCGGACGATGCGCGCCATCGCCGAGGAGTGCTTCGCCCTGGTCCGCGAGTACAAGGGCTCGCACAGCGGCGAGCACGGCGACGGCATCGTCCGTAGCGAATTCAACGAGCCGATGTTCGGCGCCCGCCTCACCCGCGCCTTCGAGGCGGTGAAGGACGCCTTCGACCCGCGCGGCTTGCTCAACCCCGGCCGCGTGGTGCGGGCCCCGCGGATGGATGACCGAAGCCTGTTCCGGTACGGGCCGGGCTATGCGGCCGATCCGAAGGTGGCGCCGGCGCTCGACTGGTCGGCTTGGCCCGGTCCGCAAGGCGGGCTGCTCGGCGCGGTCGAGATGTGCAACAACAACGGCACCTGCCGCAAGCCGAACCCGGACGTGATGTGCCCGAGCTACCGGGCGACGCGCAACGAGCGCGACCTGACGCGCGGGCGCGCGAACACCTTGCGGCTCGCTTTGACGGGCCAGCTCGGGCCGGAGGCCCTGGCGTCCGACGAGGTGGCGGCGGCGCTGTCGCTCTGCGTCTCCTGCAAGGCGTGCAAGCGGGAATGCCCGACGGGCGTGGACATGGCCAAGATGAAGATCGAAGCCATGCACGCGCGGGCCAAGGCGCGCGGCGTCTCGGCCAAGGACCGGCTGGTCGCGGAGCTGCCGCGTTGGGCGCCCTTCGCGGCGCGGGTGCCCTTCCTGGCCAACGCGCGGAACACGGTGCCGGGCCTCGCCACCTTGGCCGAACGGGCGCTGGGCTTCGCCGCGGCCCGCCGCCTGCCCCGTTTCCGCCGCGACGCCTTCCGCGACGACGAGTTGCCGGCGCCGACCGGGCGGGGGGGCGAGGTGATCCTCTACCCGGACCCGTTCAACCGCTACTTCGAGCCCGAGAACCTCCGCGCCGCCGTCCGGGTGCTCCGGGCAGCGGGCTACGAACCCGCCCTCGCAAGGCCGCCGCAGGGCCGTCGCCCGCTCGACAGCGGCCGCACCTACCTGGCGGCGGGCATGGTGGATGAGGCCCGGGCGGAGGCGCGGCGGACCCTCCACGCGCTCGGCCGCTTCGGCTCGCCGGTGGTTGGGATCGAGCCTTCTGACCTGTTCACCCTCCGCGACGAGTTCCTGTCGCTGTTGCCCGGGGAAGAGACGCGGCGCTTGGCGGCCCGGGCGGTGCTGCTGTCGGAACTCATCGCCAGGGAGAAGCCCCGGCTGGCGCTGCGCCCAGTGGCGCCGGCGGCGCACATCCACGGCCACTGCCACCAGAAGAGCTTCTCGGCCTTTCCGGCGGCTGTGGCGACGCTGGCCCTGGTGCCAGGGCTGAAGGTGCTGCCGATCGCGTCCTCCTGCTGCGGCATGGCGGGGAGCTTCGGTTACGAAGCAGCCAACCAAGAGGCGTCGCGGGCCATGGCGGAACTGTCGCTGTTGCCGGCCGTGCGCGCGGTGCCCGAAGGAGAACTGGTGGTGGCCGACGGCACCTCCTGCCGCCATCAGATCGCCGACCTCGGCGGGGGGCGGGAAGCCCTGCACAGCGTGCGCGTGTTGGACATGGCGTCAAGCGGTCGAGACGACGTATGACCGGCGGTTGAAGCCGCCCCCGCCCCAACCTGTGTGGTTTGCAGGGTGGAACGCCTGAGGCGAGTCTTTCAAGAGGTTGGGTGCCAGCGGCTCCGGACCGCGGCTGGCCATCTTTCATTAAAGATTGTGTATCAATAACTTAGCGGAAACCGCTGCCTCGCAGGACGCATCGGCAACGTCTCTTTCGTTTCGGATTACCTTTTTTTTCGAAACTAAAACTTGACGCTACCAACACAATCTTTAGTTTCGCCTTCGGAAGCGATGGTTGATCGATCGTCACTTCCTTCTCAACCGGGGCGCGCTTTACCGAGAGCGTGTGACACCCCACCGACCGAGCCTGAACGGAGAAAGCAGATGATCGACAACGCCAAGCAGATGATCAACACCGTCAAGTCCTGCGTCCAGTCCGCCGCCGCCGACCGCAAAGGCGCCACGGCCATCGAGTACGCGCTGATCGCGGCCGCCGCCGCGGCGGTCATCCTGGTCGGCTTCCGCGCCTTCTTCGACCGGATCATCGCCTTCCTCGGCGGCATCTCCTTCGTCTGAAACCGCTGCCCACTGCTCCAAAGGGACGAGTCCGGGGCGCGCAGCCCCGGACGCGGCCCCGCCGGGCAGGCGCGCGGGCCCCGCGAGGAAAGGAGCGAGCGTTATGGCGACGGCCGTTTTCGCATGCGCGCTTGGTGCTTCCGCCCTCCTACTCTTCGCCGCTTGGTGTGACCTTGCGACTCGGACCATCCCTGACGGCCTGAGCGTCGGCATCGCCGCCCTCGGTTTGCTGGCCCGCTCCACGGAGGGCCCGGCTTCGGTGGCCGCGTCGCTCCTGGTGGCGGCCGTCCTCTACTACGCGGTCTTCGTCCCCTTGCACGCGTTCAGCGCGCTCGGCGGCGGCGACGCGAAGCTGCTGACCGCATCGGCGATCGGCCTCGCCCCGCTCGCCACCTTCGACCTCCTAGTGTCCACCGTCATGGCCGGCGGCGCCCTCAGCCTCCTCTACCTGAGCCTGCGCCTGCTCCCACGCCCCCTCCCCCTGCCGCCGCAGCCGCATGCTTGGCGCGCCAGCCGGATCCTTTCACTCGAACGACGCCGGTTCAACCGGCGCGGCCCGCTCCCATACGCGGTGGCCATCGCCGTTGGCGGCATTTTCACCTTGATGAAGCCTTTCGGAGCCTGAGCATGATCATCCGGATGACCATCGCGGGCGCGCTCGTCCTTTCAGCGGGCGGCCTCGGCATCGCGTTCCTGGCGAGCAGGCCTGCCCCGGTGACGGTGGTCGAGGCGCCGCCCACGCCCACGCCCGAGCCGCCGGTCGCGCCCTCGGCCAAGGTCGCTTTGCTCGTGGCCGCGCGCCCGCTGTCCGCCGGCACCCTCGTAAAGGACGAGGACTTCGTGGTGCGCGAGGTGGCGCCCGGGAGCGTGCCCGAGGGAGGCATGCTCCAGTCCGAAGAGTCCAGGGTGGAGCTGCGCGGCGCCCTGCTCCGTCGCTACCTGGACGCTGGGGCCACCATCGTCAGCGGCGACGTGCTCCGCCCGCGCGACCGAGGCTTCCTGGCCGCGGTGCTGAGGCCGGGCCATCGCGCCATCGCAGTCGGCGTGAACGCCATCACCGGAGCCGCGGGCCTCATATGGCCCGGCGACCAAGTGGACCTGATCCTGACGCAAGAGATGGACGCCGCCTCCGCTCCCGTGTCCCGCCGCATCGTCGGTGAAACGGTGCTGAACAACGTCCGGGTCATCGCCGTGGACCAGCACTTCACCCAGGGCGCCTCGGCCGGGCTGTTGGCCACCGGCGGCAACAACCAGCGCGAGGTCGCAAGGACCGTCACGCTCGAAGTTCAACCCGATCAGGCGGAGCGCGTCGCCGTCGCGGAGCGCCTCGGCCGCCTTTCACTGACCGTTCGTTCCATGGAGCAATCGGCCGAGCAAGCGTCGCCCGACGCCGCTCCGACATCGATCTTCGGCGCAGATGTCTCACCGGCACTTTCTCGTTCTGGACCTGCTATTGGATCGCGAATTCGTGTTATTCAAGGTTCCGACTCTCAGGAGGTAACTTTCCGGTGATCAGGGCTCTTCCCCTCGCCTGCCTCGCCACGACGCTTGTCGCGGGCCAAGCGTCGGCCCAGGCCATCGGCGCCCCGCCGCTGCCTTCCCGGCCGGACTCCCTTGCGCAAGCCGGAACCGTGCCGTTGCAATCGGCTCCGATGCCGCCCGGCGCCTTCCAGGCGACGCCATCCGCACCGTTGCCGGTGCTGATAGAAACCGGCAGCGGCCGTCTCCTCACCCTTCCCGCGCCGGCTTCCACCGTGATCGCCGCCGATCCGAAGGTGGCGCGGGTTCAGCCGGCCTCGCCCACCAGCATCTTCGTCATGGGCGTTTCTGCGGGCCGCACCACCATCATGACCACGGCCGAGGATGGCACGGCCATCGCGGAATACGCGGTAACGGTTCGGTCAGGAAATCAAACAGAAGCCGCAGCGCAGCCCGGGGCGGCGCCATTGGCGCCAGCGAAGCCCGCGCGCCCGACGGCGGCGGCGCTCGAGGCCGCCTTGAAGCAGATGTCCCGCGGCGCCAGCGCTTTGCAGGTGCGTTCCGTGCCGAACGGTTACGTCCTCAGCGGAACGGTGGCGACAGCGGCGGAAGCCCAGCGCGTGGAGACCATGGCGCGCGGCTTCTTGTCCGACGACCAGAAGATCCTGAACGAAGTCGAAATTCTATCCACCGTCCAGGTCAACCTGCGCGTCCGGGTGATGGAGATTTCGCGAGAGGTCACGCGCAACCTGGGCTTCAACTGGCAAGCGCTCGCGGCGACAGGAAACTTCGTCCTCGGCCTCAAGTCCGGCGCTTCGGCCGCCTACGCCGTCAACTCTATCCTTGCCGGTTCCACCTCCATCGGCGGCGCCCCGAATCGGTTCGCGGTGGGCGCCTCCAGCGCCGGTCGATACGATGTCAACTCCATCATCGACGCGTTGGCGCAGGACCGGCTGGCGACCATCCTCGCCGAACCGAACCTGACGGCGCAGTCCGGTGAAACGGCGAGCTTCCTCGCGGGAGGCGAGTTCCCTGTCCCGGTGGGAGCGTCCCTCACGGGCACGATAACCATTCAGTTCAAGCAGTTCGGCGTCAGCTTGGCCTTTGTGCCCATCGTGCTCGGCCCCGACCGGGTAAACCTGCGCGTCCGGCCGGAGGTCAGCGAACTGACGGACAACGGCGCGGTCAACCTGCCACTCGCCGGCGGCACCGTCCGCATCCCGGCCTTGTCGGTTCGTCGCGCCGAAACGACCATCGAGCTCGGTAGCGGTCAGAGCTTCGCCATCGCCGGCCTGTTGCAGCGGTCCACCGCCCAAGTGGCGGACGGCATAGCCGGCGTGAGCGAAGTCCCGGTGCTGGGCGCGCTGTTCCGCTCCACCGCTTTCAGGCGGGCGGAAACCGAGTTGGTCATCATCGTCACACCTTACCTCGTACGACCCGTCTCCGACCCCCGCCTCCTCCAAGGGCCCACGGAAGGATTCAAGCCCGCGACCGACCTCGATCGGGTCTTGTTCATGCGCCAGACGGCGCGTGGCGGCGCTTTGGCGCGGCCAGCGACCGCCGTGCCGCAGGATTCTGGTTTCCTCCTGGAGTAGCCGCCGCCATGCCACGTCCCCTCCGCACCTGCCTACTGGCCGCAGCCGCTGCCGCGTCCCTAGCGGCTTGCACGGACGACCCGTTCGAGCGGCCCGGCACCGTCGCCCCGCGCGGCTTCAACGACGCCAACCTGCGCGCCATGGTCGTGGACCCCGCGCACCTGCGCCGCGGCGTGGAAGCGACCACCACCCGCGGCGACGCGGGAGCGAAGCCGGTTGACCTCCTCCGGAGCGGCAAGCGGCCGCCGCTCACGGGCAGCGGTTCCGCCCAGCCCGCGATCAACACCGGCATGGGAGGCTCGAATGGCGGCCAGTGACACCGTCGCCGCGTCGAGGCCCGCCGGCGCCGAGTCCTCGTCGGACCGCGTGCCGTTCCTCGCCTACATCAACGACGACGAGAGCGAGGCGACGCTCCGGATGGGCCTGTCCGACCACCTGGAGTCCATCGCGGTCCGCCGCGGCGGGATCCGGGCCGCCATCCGAGCCCTGGAGCGCGAGCGCACGCCGCGCGTGCTGGTCGTGGACCTCAGCGACGAGGACGACCCCGTCGGCGCCCTCGACGGCCTCGCGGCCGTTTGCGAGCCGGATGTGACGGTCCTCGCCATCGGCAACCAAGGCAACATCGAGTTCTACCGGGAGATCACCCGCGGGCTCGGCGTGTCCGAATACCTGACCAAGCCCCTCACCCGCGACAACGTCGCGCGGCTCTTCGGCGCGCGCGTTGCCGGCCTCGCCGAGCGCCCGTCGCAGCGCGCCGGGCACGTCGTGGCGGTGTGCGGCGTGCGCGGCGGCGTGGGCACCACCACGGTCGCGATCAACCTCGCGCTCCAGGTGGCGGAGCTCACGCGCAGCCACGTCGGCATCCTGGACCTCCACCTCCGCTCCGGGACCGCCGCCACCATGTTGAGCGCGCGGTGCTCCGCCGGCCTTCGCGTCGCGTTGGAGCAGGCCGACCGCGTCGACGCGCTGTTCGTGGACCGCGCCTCGGTGAAGATCTCGGACCGCGTGCGCCTCTTGGCGGCGGACGAAGGCCCCGAGGCCGACGTCGCGCCCACCGCCGAGGGCGTGACGCGCCTCCTCGAACTGCTGCGCACACGGTGCAACATCATCGTGGTCGACCTGCGCTACCCGCCGGGGCCGATGGAACGGCAGGTGCTCGCCGTCGCCCGGCAACGGGTGCTGGTGATGCGCCCCGACGTCGCCAGCGTGCGCGACGTGGCCGCGGCCAAGAAGCTCATGGCGAAGATCCCGAATTCGGCGCCCGTGCTCACCGTGCTCAACCGGGCCGGGTCGCCGGGCGCGCTGAAGACGGCGATGGTCACGGAAGGCCTCGGCTTCGCGCCCGACGTCGTCGTCCCCGACCTGCCCAGGCACCTGCCCCGCGCCGCCAACCTCGGCCGGCCGGCGCTGAAGGACAGCCCCGCTCTGAGCCGCGCGCTTGCCCCGTTGTCGCAGGAGGTCGGCGGCACCCGCGCCGTCAAGGCGGGCTCCTGGTTGGACCGTTTCCGGAAAGGCAAGTGATGAGCGTGTTCGGACGCCGCACCGAAGCACCGCTTCCGCCGCCGCCCGCCGAGCCGGCGAAGGCGCTCGCGCAACCGCCCGCGCAAGGGGCGGAAGCAGGGGCCGCCCCCGTGCCGGCGCCGGCCCGGCCCGCCGCGCGGGGTCCCCGGCCTGAGCCGGAGGTGAAGATCGCCGAGAAGCAGCGCATGCTCACCAAGCTGCGTTCCGAGGTGATGGACCGCATCGACCCGGCGGTCGCCGCGGAACTGCCGCCGGAAGCGCTTCGCAAGCAGCTCGAAGCGGTGGTGCACGAGGTCGCCGAACGGGACCGGCTCCAGCTCACGGCGCGCGAGCAAGCGGAGCTCGCGGAGGAGCTGACGCAGGACATGGTGGGCTACGGCCCGCTCGACCCCTTGCTGAAGGACGAGTCCGTCACCGAGATCATGGTGAACGGACCGAACGCGGTGTTCGTTGAGCGCGCCGGCCTGCTCTCCCAATGGCCGATCAAGTTCCGCAGCCCCGAGCAGGTGACCTCCATCGCGCAGAAAATGGCGGCCGGCGTCGGCCGCCGCGTGGACGAGTCGAGCCCACTGGTCGACTGCCGCCTCCCCGACGGCAGCCGGGTGAACGCGGTGATCCCGCCGCTCGCGATTGACGGCGCCGTCATCACCATCCGCAAATTCTCGAAGAAGAAGATCGACCTCGGCAAGATGGTGGAGTTCGGCTCCATCTCCGAGCAGATGCGCAAGGTGCTCGAGATCGCCGGGCGCTGCCGCCTGAACATCGTGATCTCCGGCGGCACCGGCTCGGGCAAGACCACCCTGATGAACGCGATCAGCCGCTCGATCGAGAACACGGAGCGCATCGTGACCATCGAGGACGCGGCGGAGTTGCAGCTCCAGCAGCCCCACGTCGTGCGCCTCGAGACCCGCCCGCCCAACCTCGAAGGCAAAGGCGAGGTCAACCAGCGCGACCTGATCAAGAACGCGCTCCGCATGCGGCCCGACCGCATCATCGTCGGCGAGGTGCGCGGCCCCGAGGCGCTGGACATGCTCCAGGCCATGAACACCGGCCACGACGGCTCCATCTGCACCGTCCACTCCAACACGCCGCGCGACGCCCTCACCCGCATCGAGAACCTGGTGATGATGGGCACCGCGTCCCTGCCGCCGCGCGCGGTGCGCATCCAGATCACCAACGCCGTGGACCTCATCGTCCAGATCCAGCGCATGCGCGACGGCGGGCGCCGCATCACCCATGTCTCGGAGATCGTCGGCATGGAGGGCGATGTCGTCACCATGAACGACGTCTTCCTCTTCGAGTACACGGGCGACGACTCCAAGGGCCGCATCCAGGGGCGCTGGGTTTCCAGCGGCATCCGCCCGGGATTCGCCGACAGGCTCGACTACTTCGGCCTGCAACCCGCCTGGATGGCGGCCGTCCAGGCGGAATGACCATGCAGAACGGCAACCTCCTCGCCTTGTGCGTCTTCCTGCTCGTCTTCGCGTGCATCGCGTCCGCGATCATGGTGGTGCGCGGCGACTCCGACACCCGCCGCCTCGAAAGCCGGCTGCGCTCCGCCAACGCGGCCGCCGCCGCGTCGACGGGCGCCGCCGGCCCGAAGGTGCCCGCCCGGGACATCCGCCGCAGCGCGGGCGGGTCGCCCTTGGTCCGTGCGTTGGAGAAGTTGGGGCGATCCCGCCACGTGCCGAAGGAGCGCCGGATCGCGTGGCCGCTCGTCGTAGCGGCGGGCGTCGCAGCGGCTGCGGGTGGCAGCTACCTGGGCACCAAGCTGGTCGGCGCGGCGGCGGCGCCGGCCATTGGCCTGCTGGCGGCGCTGTTCTTCGTCCGGGTGCTGTTCCGCATGGAGCGCTCGCGCTACCAGAACATGCTCTTCCTCCAGGTGCCCGACGCCATGGGCCTGATCCTGCGCGCCATCCGCGCCGGCCTGCCCATGGGCGAGGCGCTGGCGAACGTCGCGCGCGAGTTGCCGTCGCCCAGCCGGGAGGAGTTCGCGCAGGTGGTCGGCAACATCGGCATCGGCCAGTCCTTGGACACCGCGCTCCTCGGCCTGGCCGACAGGTCGGGCCTGACCGAATACTACTTCTTCGCCGTCACCGTCGGCCTCCAGGCGCAAACGGGCGGCAACCTCGGCGAAACCATCGACAATCTCGCCGACATGGTGCGCAAGCGCGTGGCCATGGTGGGGCGGGTCAAGGCGCTCACCGGCGAGGCGCGGGCTTCCGCGGTCATTCTCACGTCCCTCCCCTTCGCCATGGGCGCGCTGATCTCCGTGCTCGTGCCGGGCCACCTCACTCCGCTTTACCAAACCGATCTCGGCTTCCGGCTCCTGCTGATCGGTGGGGTGATGCTCGGCACCGGCGTGATGGCCATCCGCTGGCTGATATCGAACGCAGTGAAGGACTGACCGCTCCCATGGACCTGGAAGCTTCGGCCCTCGTCGTCGGCGCGGTGTGCGCGATGATCCTGGCGGCCGCCTGTGTGCTCCTCTACGGGGCGAAGTCCGAGCGCGACATCATGGCCCGCATGCAGGGGACGTCGGCCGGGCCGGTGGCGCCCGCCACGGGAGGCGCGGCCCACCCGGCCGGTTCGGGCGCCCTGCTGGGCATCCTGACGGGCTTGGGCGAGCGCCTCCGCCACAAGGCGATCATGTCCGAGAAGGACATCCTGAACCTCGAACGGTCGCTCATGGCGGCGGGCCTCAACCCGCGCAACGCGGTGCCCTTGTTCCTCGGCGTGAAAGCGGCCCTCGTGGTGACGCTGCCCTTCTTGGGGTACGCCGCTGCCGCGTTCCACGGCACCGAGAACGATCTGGCCGTGGCCGGAGCGTGCGGGTTCGTCGGCCTCATGGCCCCGAACTGGATCCTCGGCTTCATGCGGAAACGCTACGTCAAGGCGCTCAACAAAGGCCTCCCGGACGCGATGGACATGCTCGTGGTCTGCGCCGAGGCCGGCCTCGGCCTGGACAGCGCGGTGGAGCGGGTCGCGCGCGAGATGGCCGGTTCCAACCAAGCGGTGTCGTCGGAGTTCGCGCTGCTCGCCCACGAACTGCGCGTGATGCCCGACCGCCGCCAAGCGCTGACCCGCTTGGCCGACAGGGCGCTGGTGGACCTGCTGAAGAGACTCGCGGCTACGCTCGGACAGACCTTCCGCTTCGGCACGCCTCTGGCTCAGGCGCTGCGCATCCTCGCGGCCGAAGCACGGCAGGACCGCATCGTTCGCCTGGAGAACAAAGCGGCGCAGTTGCCCGCGCTGATGGTGCTGCCGCTGATCCTGTTCATCATGCCCGTTCTTTTCATCGTCCTGGTCGGGCCGGCGGCCATCACGCTCTCATCAGGTTTTGGAGGTTAGGATGCCCCCGCTCACCGCACGCCTCGCGCGGGCATCGCTTGGCGCTCTTTTGCTCGGGTCCCTCGCCGGGTGCGCCGGCAGCGCCAGCAAGACCGGGGCCGACGTCGCGTCTCGCCTACGCATCGCGTCCGTCGCGGAAGCGTCGGGGCAAACCGAGGTTGCCATGTCGGTGCTCGGTTCGCTCGCGAGCTCGGCGCCGGAAAACGTCGACGTGCAGGCGCGCTACGCCCGGGCGCTCGCCCGGGCCGGCAACATCCACGAGGCGGAAGGGGCTGTGTCGCAGGCGCTGCGCCGGAAGCCGGGCGACCCCGTGCTGCTGCTGGAACTCGGCCGGATCCGCCTCCTCGAAGGGAGGGCCGCCGAGGCCGCGGAGGCCTTCGCCGCGGTGAACGCGTCCCGTCCGCGGGAACTGGCGGCAACGCTCGGGCGCGGTATCGCCCAGGACCTGCTCGGCCAGCACGGCGAAGCGCAAGCCAGCTACCGGGCGGTGCTCGCGGCCGACCCGCAGAACCTGCCCGCGCTCAACAACCTGGCGCTCTCCATGGTCCTCGCCGGCGACGCGAGCGGGGCGGTGCCGATGCTGCAGCGCCTTGCAACCCGGAGCGACGCCCCGGCCAGGGTCCGGAACAACCTGTCCGTCGCGCAGGCCGCCGCGAACGACCAAGGCGGCGGCCTGACCCTCGCGGGCGCGGCGCCTCGCAGCCATGACCGAGGATCGCCGCAATCGGCACCGGCATTCACCGCCGCGGCGCCGACCCGAGGAAGGGTCGACGCCCACGCGGCTGCGTCGGCGAGTTCCGCCGCGAGCACGGCGCTTGCGGCCTTCACCGACGGCGTCGTGGCGATGGAGCCGATCCCGGACCAGCCCCGCCGCGCCAAGCCGACGCTTAAGGTGCCGGCCGAGCGTTGAGCGGCGG